>CALVRJ010000001.1 GCA_944358545.1 uncultured Bacilli bacterium
TCAGTTATAGTATAAAAATTATAAAGAAAGGAGTTTCTAATATATGTGAAAAAATCACATAATTAGATTATACGTGTAATTTATGAAAGATTATAAAGATACATTACTTATGCCAAAGACAGAGTTTAAGATGAGAGGTAATTTGGCAGAGAATGAAGTTTTACAACGCGAAAAGTGGAATGAAATGGATTTGTATAACTTGATTAAAAATAAGAATAAGAGTAATAAACCATTTATTTTACACGATGGTCCACCTTATGCGAATGGTAATATTCACTTAGGTCATTCTCTTAATAAGATTTTAAAAGACTTTATAAATCGTTCGAAAATGATGGAAGGTTATTATGTAGAATATGTGCCTGGATGGGATACGCACGGTCTTCCAATTGAACAAGCGGTAACTAATAGTGGTGTTGACCGGAAGAGTATGAGTGTGGCTGCATTTAGAGAACTTTGTAAAGAGTATGCTTTGAAACAAGTCGAAAAGCAAATGGCTGGTTTTAAAAGGCTTAATGTTATTGCTGACTGGGATCATCCTTATATTACTTTAAATAAAGAATATGAAGCAAGACAAATTGAAGTATTTGCAAAAATGGCTCAAAAAGGCTTGATTTTTAAGGGCTTAAAACCGGTTTATTGGTCACCTAGTAGTGAAACTGCCTTAGCTGAAGCGGAAATAGAATATAAAGATAAAAAAGATGCTTCTATATTTGTCGCTTTCACAGTTACAGAAGGTAATGATTTTGTTAAAAAAGGCGATAAGTTAGTTATTTGGACAACTACACCTTGGACACTTCCTGGTAATACTGCTGTTTGTGTTGGAGAAGACTTTGATTATGCAAGAGTTAAAGTCGGCAAAGATAATTATATTGTAGCTAAAGATTTAGCTAATGATTTGATGAAAGATTTTGGTTTTGAAGAATATAAAATTGGTAAAGGTTTTAAGGGAAAAGATATATTTGGTGTTAAATATACACATCCATTTATGGATAGAGAAAGTCCAGTCGTTTTAGGTCATCATGTTACTTTAGATGCTGGAACTGGTCTTGTACATATTGCTCCGGCTTATGGTGAAGATGACTTTATCGTTGGTCAAAAATATAGTTTAGAGATGATAAATGGAGTCGATGACCAAGGAGTATTAACTGATGAGTCAGGAATGTTTGCTGGTTTATTTTTCGAAGATGCAAATAAGGAAATTATTAATTGGCTTAAGGAAAATGGTTATTTATTAAAAGTTAAATATATTACTCACTCATATCCGCATGATTGGAGGACAAAAAAACCAATTATATTTAGAGCTACTAAACAATGGTTCTGCAGTGTGGATAAGATAAGAGATGAGATTTTAAATGAACTTGAGACTAATGTTAAATTCCATACTGAATGGGGAAAAACTCGTATTTACAACATGATTAGGGACCGTGGTGATTGGTGTATTTCAAGACAAAGAGCTTGGGGCGTACCGATTCCAATTTTCTATAATGAAGATGGTTCAGAGATTATTGATTATGATGTAATGATGCATGTGGCTTCTTTATTTAGAGAATATGGTTCAAATGTCTGGTTTGAAAGAGAGGCAAAAGATTTGCTTCCAGAAGGTTATACTAATCCAGCTAGTCCAAATGGTAAGTTTACTAAGGAAAATGATATCATGGATGTTTGGTTTGACTCTGGAACGTCATGGGCAGGTACTTTACTTGAACGTGGTTTACCTTATCCAGCTGATGTTTATTTAGAGGGTTCTGATCAATATCGTGGATGGTTTAATTCTTCACTTATTTGTAGTATGGCTTATTCTGGTCATAGTCCTTATAAAGAACTTGTATCTGCTGGTTTTGTCTTAGATGGTAAAGGATTTAAGATGAGTAAATCTATCGGTAATGTTGTTAATCCAATGGATATTGTAAGTAAGCAAGGAGCCGATATTTTAAGACTTTGGGTAGCAAGTGTCGATTATACTGAGGATGTTAGATTTAGTGATGATCTTCTTAATCAAGTAAAAGAGGCTTATAGAAAGATTAGAAATACTTATAGATTTATGCTTGGTAATTTATTTGATTTTAATCCGGACCGTGATAGGATTAGTTATGATAAAATGCCAGAAGCTGATAAGTATATGATGATTACTTTAAATGATTTAGTCAGAGATATTAGAAAGAATTATGATGATTTTGATTTTGATGAAACTTATAAGTTGGTTATTAATTATGTGAATTCACTTTCTAATTTCTATTTAGATTTTACTAAAGATATTTTATATATTGAAGAAGCCGATAGTTTCGAGCGAAGAAGTGTTCAAACAGTTTTGTATGAAATTTTATCTTCTTTAATTAGATTAATGGCACCTATTTTACCTTATACTAGTGAGGAAGTTTATAAATTACTTCCGGGCACTAAGGAGAAGAGTGTTCATTTAGAGAGATTTCCAGAGGTTCAAACCTATAAGGATGAAGAAGAAGTTCGGGAGCTATTTGATTTATTCTTTGATATTAAAGCAGATGTTTATAAGGCTTTGGAAGAGGCACGTAATGAAAAGGTTATTGGTAAATCACTTGAGGCTAAGGTTTTACTTAACTTAAGAGAAGAAGATAAGGAAACACTTAAACCAATCGCATCTAAATTAAAGCAGTTATTAATTGTATCTGATGTTGTACTTACAGCTTTAGATTTGCCAAAGTATGAGTACTGCGGTGTTCAAGTACAAAAATTTGATGGTGGTAGATGCGAGAGATGTTGGAATTACTTTAATGAAACTGATTTAACTGATGGTTTGTGCCCAAGATGTTTGAATATTGTAACTAAAGAAGAACTTTAATTAGTTCTTTTTTTTATGTAAATTTGACAAGTAGTTATTTTCATGTATAATATAGGTGTTGAATTTGGAGGTATATTATTATGAATTTGGAAGAGTATCAAGGAATTATTAATGAAGAGATGTTTAAAATTATAAATGAACTTGTGAAAAATGGTAAATTAAAAGAGTACCGTCCTATATATGAAATGTTTGAGGACGAGAAAAAGGAATTAGTTTCAATGGAGGATAAATCTTCTGAAGAGGTTTATAGTAAAATTATCGAAGAATATTTAATGAAAGTAGAGGGTATTGCAAAGTTAGTACCTGGTTTAACTACGGGAATTAAAGATGCAAAAACTGGAACAGAAATATATACATATAGTGGCAGGACTAGTGCGAATGGAGAAAATGTAGGTGAGAATACCCGTTTTGATATTGCAAGTGTGACTAAATTATTTACGACAACTTTAGCTTTAAAATTAGCTGAAGAAGGTAAATTTTCTTTAGATAAGTCAGTTTCTTCTTATAAAGGTGGTAAATATAAATATTTAAATATTCCAGTAGAAGAAATGGCTAAATATTATTATGAGCTTAGAACTCCAGGGCGTCTTGATGAACGTGATGGTGAGCTTTCAAAAGAAGAACTTGAGAAGAGACTTAGTGGGACAAAAGTAGCAAAAGATAAAACTTTTGTTTATAGTGATATTCCATTTATTATTTTAAAAGATATTATGCCAGAGAGTGATGAATATTTTAAGAAATATTTTAATGATGAGATGAAGATGCTTAATACTAGTTATGATCATTTTGGCTCTTTAACTGGAGGCAAGGATGGAGAACTTAATGAAGTTCATGACCCTAAGGCTAGAGTTATGGAAAGATATGGAATTAATCCTGGACATGCGGGAGTATTTTCAACAAGCCGTGATTTAGTTAAATTTAGTGATGCTTTAAGAAATGGATTTTTAAGTGAGGATTCTTTAAATAAAATGATAACTCCAGCTATAAATACGCCTATGCTTTTAGATGAAAACGGAAATCCTGTTATGAAAAAAGATAAAAATGGTAATGCGACTGACCCAATACGTATTTCAAGAGGAATGGGAGTTTATATTAAACATCCCGAAGGAATTAGGGTAAATGAACTTCCAGCTCCGGTTTCTGATTCAGCTTTTGCAATGACAGGTTTTACTGGTTCACATATGGTTGTGGATTTAAAAAATGGTTTGACTACTAATATTTTAGCTAATCCAATTTCGGATAATGGTCAAAGAGAAGTAGTAATCGACAATAAGAGATTTATAATTAGAGATTGCGGGAAAGTCTTTGAGGATGGGACTAAGTTTAAAGTAGTAAACAGAACATCTGAGGTTTATGATAAAGAAGGTAATTTAATTACAAAAGCACCTTATACGAGAATTACCAACACTTTAAAAGAAGAACAGATAAATGTTTTATTAAAACTTCGTTTAGCTAAAAATTGTTTACTTAGAAAAGCTGAATATGAACGTGATAAAGATGAGGTTCATGATGTGTTTGAAACACCAAGAAATATTAAAAAATAAGGAGAATATATATGTTGTATATGCCGGAATATGAAGAAGGAAGTTATGAATATAATTTCTTAAAGAGAATTTCAAAATCTACTGATTTAGCTGAAACTGTTAAATATGGATTACCAGATGATAAAAATTTTTTATGTAGTGCGTTAGTTTTTCGTCCAGAAGTTTTTAAATTTTTTCCTGATAAGTATAAGGATGATGAAGAACTTGTGATGGAAGCTATTTATTGGAATCCTTTTATGCTTAAATTTGTAAGTTATAGACTTCGAAGCAATGAAGATGTGGTTTTAAAGGCACTTGAAAAATCATATGATGGACGCGTTTTTGAGTTTGCGAGTAAAAACCTTCGCGATGATGAGAACTTTGTGGCTAGAATAGTGGTAAAATATCCAAGGAGTTTTGAGTTTGCGACTGAAAGACTTCGTGATGATAAAGAATATGTTAGGGATTTAATACCTACGACATATGGGAAAATTACTTTATATGTTAGTGATAGATTGAAAAAAGATCCAGACATCATTAAAATGGCTTCATGGTATGATATTGATTTAAAGGAAGAATTTCCTGAGTTATTTCCAGATGAAGAGGAAGACATAAAGGGCCATTCTAAAAGATTAAGCTTGTTTAAAAGAAAGCCTAGAAGAAAAGAACTTTAGTCGGTTCTTTTTTGTATGATGTAATATTCAAAAAAATTTGTGATATAAGGATAATGATTTCAGTTTTGAGGTTGCTTTGATGTTAGATAGAATTTTAGATTTGGCAAGAATTCAAAATAAAATTTTAAGTTTTAATGAAGTTTTAAGGAAACAGTATTTTGATTATTTAATTCATGAATTTGGCGCTTTATTTACTTTTCATTCAAATAGGATTGAGGGTACAAATAAAACTTTAACGCTTAATGATATAAGAAAAATATTAAATAATACATATGATTTTAAACGTGTGAAAGATAAGGATAAAAAAAAGAGAGATAAATGAAACAATTAACCATCAAAATGCATTTCAATATATTCTTAGCGTTTTAAATAATGATATTGATATTATTACTATTATTAAGAATATACATAGAATTATAGGTAAAGGGGTTATAGATGGAGCAGGAGAATATAAAAAACAAGAAAATTATTTAATTAATAGTAATGGTGATGAGATAGATTTTACTTTACCTTCTTTGGTCTCTGAAAGGATGAATGAACTGAAAGATAAGTATGAACATGAGTGGAGAGAATTAACTGCTTTCGAAAGAGCTGTTAGGTTACATATGGCAGTTATTAATATTTATCCTTTTAGTGATGGTAATGGGAGAGTTGCAAGACTTATTATGAATTATGAGCTTATTAAAAATAGTTATCCTCCAGTTAATATAAGTGAGAGTCAAAAGCTTTCTTATTATTCGGTAATTGAAGAGATAAATATTAATACTGATTATAAAAATAAACCTTTAGAAATTGGAGATATAACGGTTTTTAACGATACTATTCAGCAGTTATCAGTTATGACATTTAAGAATATGCAGAAATATTATAAGGAAAAATTTTAAGAACTTTAACTAGTTCTTTTTTTGTTTTTAGTTAAATACAATTAAGTGGGGTGTGATTTATTTTGTTTGATTTTTTGAAAAAGTTATTTAAAGATTTTTATCTTTTTACAGCTTCTTATTCAAATAATGTTTTTCCTGATCCTCTTTCAAAAGAAGAAGAGGAAGAATGTATAAAAAAAGCTAATATGGGAGATAAGGAGGCAAGAAGTAAACTTATCGAACATAATTTACGACTTGTTGCGCATATTGTAAAAAAGTATGATCATAAATCAGAAAATTCGGATGATTTAATTAGTATTGGGACAATAGGTTTAATTAAAGGTGTGGATAGTTATTCTTTTAAACATAAAACAAGGCTGACGACGTATTGTGCAAGATGTATTGAAAATGAAATTTTGATGCATTTTCGAAGTGATAAGAAAAACAATAAAAATATAAGTTTAGATGAACCAATAGGTTTTGATAAGGATGGAAATACAATTACGTTTTTAGATATTTTAAAAACACCAAAACCTGATTTTGCTTTGGATTTATATAAACAAAATAATTTGAAACTTTTAAAAAAATACTTTAATGTTTTAAATGATAGAGAAAAAGATATTATAATTAAAAGATATGGATTAGATGGGAAGGATGAGATTACGCAAAAAGAAATTGCCAGAGAGCTTAATATTTCAAGAAGTTATGTGTCGCGAATTGAAAAAAGAGCTTTAACAAAAATTCTTCGGGAATTTATTAAAAATAAAAATTAATAATTAAACTATTATGTTTTTTAAGAAGATTTATTTAAGCCAAGGTATGAGTATTGAAAATGTATGATTATTAGTTAAATAAAATATAAATTAAAAAAATTTTTGAAATTTACATTAGATTTTTATTCTAATGTTTTTTGTAATAAAAAAGATTGTAATTTTATTTTACAATCTTTTAAAGTATGTGATCTATAATATAGAAGAACCATCCACCTGACATAAATAAGGTAATAAATCCTAAAACAGAGCAGGAAAGAAAAGTTCCTTTCATATCCCCGTTTGAGAAGCCATCATAATGAACTCCTTCTTTATAATGAGAAGTAGTTAATTTTTTAGCCCGGCCACGTTCTGGTCCGGCATTTTCATTACTTTCTTCTTGCTGAGCTTGTTTTTGAAGAGCAGCTATTTGTTCTCTTAATTCTTTAAGTCCGTCTAAATCTAGGCTATCTACTAGAGAATTTGGGTTTGTAATTTTTGTCTCTTCTTTTTGGGGTGATGGTTCTTTAGAAACGTAAATAGGCCCAGTTTTTTCGAATTCATTTAATTCATCCAAGAGGGAGTTAGAGTTTTTGGCACCATCAAAACCCTCAAAAAGATTTTCAATTTGAGTAATTTTATTAGTTGTAATTTCTTCTAATGAATCTTTCTTAGGTGAATTATTAAATTCGTTCATTTTCTTGACCTCCGTCTACTATATATAAATTATACTACAAAATATTTAGTAATTCAATTTTAATTTTGGTTTATGACAAAGTATTTACTACTTTTTAAAATTTAGTACTTGACAATGCAAGGTAGTAAGATATATAATGATGCCAAGAGGTGAGATATGAATTCACAATTTAAAAAAGGTGTACTGGAACTTATTGTTTTGCTTTCAGTCAATAAAAGGGATATGTATGGATATGAACTTGTTTCGGAGGTTACTAAAGTTGTCGATGTAAATGAAGGAACGATTTACCCACTTTTAAAGAGGCTAACTAATGAAAATTATTTTGAAACGTATTTAGTAGAGTCAACTGAGGGACCATCACGAAAATATTATAAGTTAACAGTACTTGGAAAAAGTAGACTTGAAGAATTAAAAAAGGGCTGGATTGAGTTTAGTAGTTCGGTAAGTGAATTTATTAAGGAGTGTGAGAAAGGTGAATAAAAAGGAATTTTTAGATAAACTTGAAAAGAAGATATCGATTTTAGATGAAAGCGAAAGAAAGGATATTTTGGATGAATACAAAGACACAATCAGTGAAAAAGTAAAGCATGGACAAAGTGAAGAAGAGGCAGTGGCTGATTTTGGCGATGTTGATGAACTAGTAAAAGAAATTTTAAGTGCTTATAAGATTGACCCTGATTTTGAGGGTAAGGATGAGAATACTTTTAATAAACTTTTAAGTGATGGCGAAGATTTGATTAAAAAAGGAGCAGATAAGCTAGCTAAAACAAGTAAGGGTTTAGCTTCTGATTTTAAAAGGACAAATAAAGAAATTAATTTATCTTTAGTATTTGAAATTGTTATTAAAATTATTATAACTATTTTCTTGATTGGTATTTTAAGGTTACCTTTTATGCTTATTTATGAAGTAGGTAAGGGGATGCTTGATAGTATATTTGCCCCGTTTGAAATGATATTTTCTTTCTTGTTTGGAGTTTTGCTTTTAATAGTTTATTTATCGTTATGCGTTTTAGTTATAGTTTCACTATTTAAAGGATATTTTAAACACGATGATACGTCTTTAGAAGATGCTCATAAAGAAGAGGAAGAAAATAAAAATAGTGAGGTTAAAGAAAAAAGTTCAGTAAAAAAAGGACGTTCGACTTTAGGTGAGGCAATTATTTTAATAATTAAAATTTGGGTGGTTATTTTCATAATGGTGCCGGCTGTATTTGTAGATTTATGTATTTTATTTGGACTTTGTTTAGCAATTATTTATCTGATTAAGGGTATTAATTTATTTGGGCTTGGCATATTGTTACTTGGCTGTTTAATTATGTGTACGTGGTTTATTAAACTTATATATGGGATACTCTTTAAAGCTGAAAAAGTTAACGTAATACCACTTATTATTTCTATTATACTCATGATGGTTGGAGGTTTATTATTTGCTGATATGATTATAAATATCGATTATTATGATAAAGTTCCAAGTAATATAAAGAAAGAATCAAAAAGCTATGAATATAAGATAGATGAGCGAACGGTGATTAGTAATCTTAACGGTTATACTGAGGAGATAGTTAAAGATATGAAAGATGGGGAAATTAAAGTAGAAGTTGACTATTATAAAGAGGCAACTAAAATTAAAATAGATGATTATGATGCTGGTGACTATAGAAGAATAGCGTTTGTTAACAATTATACGGGTATTAATCCAACAAAGTTTATGTATAATAATTTTATCGATAATTTAAAGGATAATAAGATTTATAATTATAATGATGTATATGCTTTTAACATAAAAGTTTATGGTAATGAAAAGACACTTGAAATGGTAGAAGAGGAGTAAGAACTTCTCTTTTTATTTCTAATTTGACAAAAAGTTATTTTCCGATTATAATAATCGCGTATTTTGATACACAAAGAGGTGGGAGTATGTCAGAAAATTATAATAATATTATCGAAACGCTTGATGTAATATTTGCCGCAAGCACAGGAAAACTAAAAGTTTTTTTGAAAAGAAAACAAGAGGAACCTTATAAAGGATATTGGATTTTACCTGGTGATTTTTTAGCTAATAATGAAACTTTAGATGATAAGGCTTTAGAAATTTATCAAAAAACTACTTCACTTAGTAACGGAAAGCTTATTCAAAGTAAGATATTTAGTGATTTAGATAGATATCCAGATAAGAGAATTATTGCTCAAACATATTTGGCAATTACTGATGAGAGACTTGTAAATATTAAAAGTGGAGATAGTGAGTGTGCATGGTTTGATACAGATGAGCTTCCAAAATTAGGTTATGATCATGAAAAGATTATTTTAGCTGTTACTGAAGAGGTAAAAACGAGAATTATAAATAACACTGATGATATTTTACTTGATTTCTTTCCAAATGATTTTACTTTGCCTGAGTTACAAAAATTTTATGAAACTGTTTTAGGAAAGAAAATGGATAGAAGAAATTTTTATAAAAAGTTTGTTTCTCAAGATTTTGTTGTCGATACAGGTGTTAAGACGACAGGATCAAGTGGTAGACCAGGAGTGCTTTATAGATTTAATGAAGAAAAAATGCGAGGTAGAAGAGTATGAATAATAAGGGTTTTGGATTAAAAGAATTTATAATTGTAATTGCAGTTGTATTTGTATGTTTAATAATTGTAATGGGATTATATAATCAAGCAACTAATAAAGATGAAGAAGATACACAGAGGGAAGATACCCAAGAAGAAGTTACTAGAGAAGAAGTGGATGACGATTTAACGTATCACGATTTAGAACTTACTTTGAAAAGTGCGGCTTCAAGATATCAAGATGCAACATATCAAACTACTGACGATGCAGTTGTATCAATGGTTTTGACTTCTGATTTTTTAGAAAAGGAAGATTATTTAGAACCGATTAGAGATTTAGAAACAAAAAAAACTTGTGAAGGTTATGTTCTTTTTAATCAAGATCATGCGAAAATCACTTATAGAGCTTATTTAAAATGCGATAATTATAAAACTAATGGTTTTGATAAAAAATATTTAGATTAAGTCAGTTTAACTGGCTTTTTATTTATGATTTGACAGTAATTTTCAAGACTTTTTTCAATATTTCGAAAATCTTCTTCGAGAATGTTAAAGTTATAGGTGATATTTTCTTTAAATGTTTTGTTTACCTTTTTATCTTTTAAAATATGGTCTATTTGTTTGAGGTTTTGGTAGGGAAATGTAATTGTAATGTTAAAACCACTTTTAATGTCTTTTATGGTACATTTATTTAACGCTTCACTGGCTGAGGTGGAGTAAGCTCTGATGAGGCCACCCGCACCTAGTTTAATACCGCCAAAGTAACGAACGACGAGGCATAAGACGTTAGTTAAGTTATTTATTTTTAAAACTTTTAAAATAGGTAAGCCAGCAGTTCCAGATGGTTCTCCATTGTCATCACATTTTTCTTCGCTATCTATGATATAAGCAAAGCAGTAGTGAGTGGCATCTTTATACTCTTTTTTAACTTTATTTAATATTTTAGTTATTTCTTCTTTAGAATTTATGGGAGTTATAATGGTAATAAATTTAGATTTATGGATAATTATTTCATTTGTTTTGATTTCTGTAATTGTTTTCATTTAAATCACCACTTAAATTATAATGAAAACATTTTTAAATGACAATATTTATTTTTTAACTTGTGTGATATAATTACTTAGAGAAAGGATGATGGCCGATGATTTTAGAAAAGTTAAAGCTTGTTCCACATAAACCTGGATGTTATCTTATGAAAAATAAAGATGGGGTTATTATATATGTTGGAAAAGCCAAGGATTTAAGAAATAGGCTTAATTCTTATTTTCATTCTTCACATACAGGTAAGGTGGCAAAAATGGTTTCAGAGATTGCCGATTTTGATTATATTGTCGTTTCTTCAGAAACTGAATCACTTATTTTAGAGATGAATTTGATTAAGAAAAACGATCCAAAGTACAATGTTTTACTTAGGGACGATAAGAGCTATCCTTATATTGAGCTTACTAATGACAAGGTTCCAAGACTTTTGGTAGTTAGAAATGCTCATTTACGTCGAAAAAGAGGTGGCGCTAGGTTATTCGGCCCTTATCCTAATGCATATGCAGCAAAGAAAACGGTTAATTTACTTAATCAGATTTATCCACTTCCAAAGTGTAAGACATTTCCGAAGAAAACATGTCTTTATTATCATATCGGACAATGTTTAGGATATTGTGTAAAGGATATTCCAAGGGAAAAGATAGAAGCAATGGAAAAAGATATTATAAAATTTTTAAGAGGGGATGCGAGTTTAGTTACTGATAAATTGAAAAAAGAGATTCAAATAGAAAGTGATAATTTAAGGTATGAGAAAGCTTTAGAACTTAAAGAGATGCTTGACTATATAAATGCGATTATGGTTAAGCAGAAGGTCGAGATTAACGAGACAGCTGATACGGATATTTTTGGTTATTATACAGATGGTAATTATTTAAGTGTATTTGCTTTTTTTGTCAGAGGTGGAAAGATTGCTTCGCATCATCATCAGATTATTGCTTTAATCGATAGTGAAGAAGAACTTACAAGATATATTGCTAAATTTTATCAAAAGGCGATTTTACCTAAGGAGTTACTGGTGCCAGATGTTGTAGATGCAAATTTGCTTTCAGATTATTTTAAGATAAATGTCAAGATTCCGGAAAAAGGGGTTAAGAAAAAACTCGTGGATATGGCATCAGCTAATGCGAAGAAACAACTTGAGGATAAGATAGATTTATTAAATAAAGAAGATGAGATGACAAGTAAGGCTAATGATGAGCTTCGTGAAGTTTTAGGTTTGGATAAGCTCGATAGGATTGAACTTTTCGATAATGCGCATTTGTTTGGAACTTATAATGTTTCGGGAATGGTCGTGTTTATGGATGGAAGGCCGGCAAAGAATGAGTACCGAAAGTATAAGATTTCATTTAATAAAAACGATGATTATGGAACAATGAAAGAGGTTATTTACCGAAGATATTTTAGAGTTTTAAAGGATGATTTGGTAAGACCTGATTTGATTATTGTCGATGGTGGTTTGGGACAGATGCATGTAGCTAAAGAGGTACTAGATAGTTTGAATATGCGTATTCCTTTGGTTGGTTTAAAAAAGGATGATAAGCATTCAACTAATGCTTTACTTACTTTTGAACGAGAGATTCCGATTGAAAAGAGGAGTAATTTGTTTCATTATTTGGAAAGAATGCAAGATGAGGTTCACAATTTTACAATAAGTTATCACCGGCAAATTAGAAGTAAGGGTCTTTATGCGAGTGTTTTGGATAATATCGAGGGTATTGGTCCAAAGAGAAAACAGGAGCTTTTAAAGAAGTTTAAGACAATGGAAAATCTGAAAAAGCAGCCGGTACAAGAACTTGAAAAGATTTTGCCAGAAAAAGTTGCTCTTGATTTAAAAGAAGTTTTGGAAGATTTAGATAAAGAGAATAAAAATGATTAAAAAAATTGAAAATAATATTTTTAGAAGAAAAATAGCTTATTTTTAAAGGAATTAAGCTATTTTTTTATTTTTTGAAAATTCGACATAACTTTACATTTTTTTTAGTTTTTGATATATTTGTATAAGAATAGGACAAGAGTAGTAATGAGGCGATGTTATGAAGAAAGTTTGGATATTCATTGGCATAAATTTGTTGGTAGTTATATTGATACTTGTAGGTATTAGTATATGGTATAAAGGTTTTAAGGCAGATAAAAAAGAAACAGCGGCAGTGGTTAAAAAAATCGATGATGATTATGTTATTTTTGATAATAAGGTGAATGAGTTTTCAAACTTACGGAATGATTTTTATAGTAAAAAGGAAAATTTATATTATGAAAATTTAGCAAATGAAGCTAGTTATTGGAATAGTTTTAAAATATCTTATGAAAAGGCAATTAAGGATTTGGAAAGTTCCGCTGGTTATTTGAAAGAACATTGTAATGTAACTTATGGTGATATAGGGGCAAGGACTAAATGTACGAATTTTAAAGTGAATTATGAAGCGGCACAAAATTATTATTTGACGGATGTTCATGTTTATAACGATTTAATCGATGGGTATGATAAATGGAATTTAGTAAATGGTAGTATTTATCCAGCAATAAGTAAGTTAGATAAAGTAACTTATAAAGATTATATCGATTATGATGAAGACGGAGAATGTTTTGGAAAGGAAGAAGGGGCATAAAATGAATGATGAGGTAGAATATTTATTCGAAGAGGATAGGCCGAAAAAGATGGCTGAACAACCGGAAAAATCTTTAAATAAAAGTTCTTCTAAAAAGAGGCTAAAACTTTGGCAAAAAATATTTGCAGTTTTTATGTTTATGGCTATTTTGGGTGGTTCTAGTTTAGGTTATTTGTTATATGGTCCTTATCCGAATTTTAGAAACTGGCTTATTACAACGGCAATGACAACGATGAATCACAGGTATTTAGCTACTTGGTTTTATGATGATGCAACTATTGAGAAGATTTTGAAAAATAATTATGTAGCAGATGGAAATTTAATGACTGATGCAAGTCAGATTAGTTTTGTGAATTATGCAAATACAAATACAATGTATAAGAATAAGTATGAGAAAGAGATTTTGACGAGAGATGAGGGCAATAATTTATATAAAAAGATAAATATTAATGAAGATGGACTTAGAGGATATTTAATCGTTATTTATGATCCGTCTAAGGTAAAGATTGGAACGGCCAAATATATGGGGAAATATGGTGATATGCTTCCTAATATAGCTGAGGATAACAAGGCGATTATTGCGATGAATGCGAGTGGTTTTTCAGATCCTAATAAGCATGGTAATGGGGGAACGCCACACGGAATGGTAATTCAAAATGGCCAGCTTGTATATAATGCGCCAAAGGCAAATGTCGGTGGTGGAATTATTGGATTTACATATGACAATAAGTTAGTACTTGGACAGATGAGTGCGGAAGAAGCTTTGCAAAAAGGTATTAGAGATGCTGTTGAGTTTGGACCTTATTTAATTGTCAATGGTGAACCAGCATTTATTAAAGGTAATGGTGGCTGGGGAACAGCTCCAAGAAGTGCAATTGCACAGAGGAAAGATGGCATTGTGTTATTTTTAGTAATGGATGGACGTGATTATGCTCATGGAATTGATGGGGCTGATATGGTACAATTAACGGAAATTTTAATGAAGTATGGGGCTTATAATGCGGCGAATCTAGATGGTGGAACGTCTAGTGGTTTAGTTATTAATGGTAAGTTTGCCAATAAACCGATGAATGGTAGTGGTGAGGCAAAGACAAGAGCTATTCCAAATGCTTGGATTGTAACTGAATAGACATTTTTTGACATGGTTAGAGGTTAATATTTAATATAGATAGGCATAGATAAGCGTATAATTGAAATAAGAGGTGGTTTTTTCATGGCGAAAAGGCGAGGAAAGAAGAAACAGTCAAGATGGCTTTTTGTCGTTTTGCTTTTAGCAATTATTGCAGTAGGTGGTTATTATGTAGCGGAAAATCCAGAATTATTAAAGGAAAAACCAGAAATAATTCCCGAGGATAAAAGGTTACAAATTGTCGATGAAAGTTCTAAGTCAAGGCCGATTGCCGTGATGATAAATAATAATCATGAGGCATGGCCACAGGCGGGACTTCAGGATGCTTATATTACTTACGAAATACTAGCTGAGGGCGGTATTACTCGAATGATGGCGATTTTTAAAGATCAAAATACGACAAAAATTGGTTCGGTTAGAAGTGCAAGGCCATATTTCTTAGATTATGCGATGGAAAATGATGCAATTTATGTTCATTATGGTTGGAGTGATCAGGCTAAAGCGGATATTACAAATTTAGATATCGATAATATTAATGGTCTGACGGCGTCTAGTGTTTTTTGGCGAGATAAATCATTACATAAAGCAACTGAACATACGGTATTTACAAGTATGGATAGGATAAAAAAGTATGCTGAAGATCAGGGCTATGATAGGGATACTAATAAAGATTTGCTTTTGAATTATAGTGTGGATGAGGTAAATCTTAAGAAAAATGAGGATGCTATAAAAGCAGATAATGTTTATATGAAGTATTCTTATTATACAGATACTAGTTATGAATATGACCCAGAGAATAAAGTGTATTTGCGTAGTATGTCAGGTGAGCCTCATGTTGATGCGGTTACTAAGAAACAATATACTTATAAAAATATTATTATTACACCAATAGAAGCTAAGCCTTATGATTCATATGGAAGACTTAAGCTCGATAATATTGGTTCTGGGGATGGTTATTATATAACTGATGGTTATGCGATTCCAATCAAATGGAGAAAATCAAGCCGTAATAGTCAAACTGTTTACACGGATTTAAATGGTGATGAAATTAAAGTTAATGATGGAAATACTTTTATTCAAATAACGCCACCTGGAGAAGATATTGAAATTACAGGAAATTCGGATGAAGTAGAGGCGGAATAAGTGAATTTGAAATTAATAAGAGAATATGATATAATGTCGATGTTTGAGGTGAGTAAGAAATGAGTATAAAAGACCCTGAATATAAGATTATAGTCAAGGATATTTTAGAAAATAAGGAGTTTTTAAAACTTAAGGATATAGAACATCATGGAACAACACGTTTTATTCATTCAACTAAAGTTTCTTATATTTCTTATAAGATTGCGAAGTTTTTAAGATTAGATTATGAAAAGACAGCGCGTGGGGGATTAATGCATGATTTCTTCTTTAGTCCAGAACATAGATGTGCGAAGGAAAGGTCTATTTCATTCTTTGCTCATCCGCCTAAGGCTTTGGCTTTGGCTAAGTCGCAGTTTAACTTGAGTAAAAAGGAAGAGGATATGATTATATCTCATATGTTTCCTTCTTATCCTTCTTTACCAAAGTATTTAGAAACTTGGATTATAAGTTTTGTCGATAAAGGGGTAGCTATTCAGGAATTTTCAGTTAAGTTTTCGACACAGTTTAAGTTTAAACTTAAATATGCCTATAATTTATTTTTAATATTTGCGATTGGAATTATTAAATAATAAAAGTGACTAACATTGTTAGTTATTTTTTTGTATTAGGTAGATTTTTACATAAAAAAACGGCTCGCTGGCCGTTTATAATCATAAATGGCGTCCTCGGGCAGAATCGAACTGCCGACCTATCGCTTAGGAGGCGATCGCTCTATCCTACTGAGCTACGGGGACAACATATACATTATAACAAAAAATTGGCAAGATATAAAGGGGTTGATTTTAAAATAGGATAATTATGTTATTCGTTACTTGTAAAATTGTTTTTTTTATGGTATTTTGGATATAGTGATATCTTTTATAAAATAGCCAGATGGTAGATTGGAGTGATTTTATGAATTTAAAAAAAGTACAAAAAGAAGTATGGGAAAATAAAGTTAATAAAGGTTTTAATACGACAAATGTGGAACTGGAGTTTTGTTTATTATATGGAGAAGTTGCGGAAGCATTTGATGCATATAGAAAGAAAAAAGATGACTTAAACGAAGAACTTGCCGATATTGCAATTTATTTACTTGGGATTTCAGAGATGCTAGGATATGATTTAGAAGATGAAATCGTTAAAAAAGTATCAAAGAATAAAAAACGAGTTTATAAAAAAATAGATGGGGTAAACGTTAGAGTAAGTGATTAATTTTTTAGTAAAACTTCATATTCTGAGGTTTTATTTTTTTAATTAAATAAGGAGTGATGAAGTATGATTGAGATAAATATTAATAAGGCTAAAAGAAATTTTGGTTTTAAAAAAGTTTTGGATGGTTTTGATTTTGAAGCAAATACGGGAGATAGAATAGGTTTGATTGGACCGAATGGATGCGGGAAAACGACATTATTTAAAATAATTGCGGGAGAGGAGAAGTTAGATTCTGGTACTATTTCGGTTAGAAAAGGAGCAAGTGCCGGGTTACTTTCACAAATTCCACCTAAAGTTTCTGACGATTTGCTTGTTAAAGATGTTTTACTTAATAATTTTGAAAAGGTATTTAATATTGAAAAAAAGATGCGAGAGTATGAAATGAGTTTTACAAGTCTTTCATCTAAGGAGTTAGATAAAGCACTTAAAAGTTATGCAAGGTTACAAGATGAGTTTCAAGCTTTAGGAGGATATGAAATAGGTGAAAAGATAAGTAGAGTGTGTGGTGGTTTTAAGATATCTGATGATATGTTAAACCGAAGCTTTAATTTTTTATCTGGCGGTGAGAAGACTATAGTTTCATTAGCTTCACTTGTCCTTAGAAATCCTGATATTTTACTTTTAGATGAACCAACTAATCATTTAGATATTGAAACTTTAGAGTGGTTTGAAAAGTTTTTAGGAAATTATAAAGGAACGATTGTGATAAGTTCACATGATAGGTATTTTTTAGATAAAGTGGTGACTAAGATTGTCTTCATTGATAAGGGAAAAGCGGATATTTATAATGGAAATTATTCTTATTATTTAAAGGAGAGCGAAAGAAGAACTTTAGCTGAGTTTGAAAGTTATAAGAATCAGCAGAAACAAATAGAGGCAATGAGGGCAGCAATTAAAAGGCTTAGACAGTGGGGGACGGAAGGTGATAATCCGATTTTCTTTAGAAGAGCAGCTAATATTGAAAGAAGAATTGAAAGAATGGAAATGATTGATAAGCCTGATAGTAAAAAGAAGATTCCTTTAAGTTTTGAAATAGACGGTAGATCTGGGAAAGATGTTTTAAAGATAGATAAGATAGATTTAAGTGCGGGTAAACGAGAGCTTTTAAAAGGTGCGTCTATGAGTTTAAAATATGGTGAAAAGGTTTGCTTGATGGGAAAAAATGGTTCTGGTAAATCTACCTTAGTTAAGGAAATTTTGAATTTAAGTGATGATAAGATTAAAATAGGTGCGCAAGTTTCTATTGGTTATATTCCGCAAGAGATTCGTTTTGAGAATGATGAGGCGACTATTTTAGAGGTTTCAAGAAAGGTTTTTGATGGTGATGAGACGCATCTTCGTTCTGCTCTTTCTAAATTTATGTTTTATGGAGAGAGCGTGTTTAAAAAAGTAGGCAATTTATCTGGTGGTGAAAAGATAAGACTTAAGTTATTTGAACTTTTGCAAAAGAAGGCTAATTTTTTGATATTAGATGAGCCAACTAACCATATTGATATTGATACAAGAGAGATACTTGAGGATGCTTTAGCAGAATATAAAGGTACTTTATTATTTGTTTCGCATGATAGGTATTTTATTAATAAGCTAGCTAAGAGAATAGTTTGCTTTGAGAATAAAAAATTAGTTTCATATTTAGGAAATTATGATGATTATAAGGAGCATAGATAATATTTATTTTTTAAGCTATTATTTTATTTAGTGTATTTTAAATATTACTGCCGATAAAGAAAAATAAAAACTTAGACAAATGTTAAAGACTTTAGAAAAAATAATTGTAAGGGTATTGACAATTATTTTTTTGTGTACTAAAATGTACTACGGTGATGAGGTAGGAGAAGAGGTGAATGATGTGGAATCCGGAATTTTTTATGAGCTTAAATCACTTGAACAAGATATATTTCGAACATTTTTCAATTTAGATGAGGTTGATAAAAAGAAGATGCCGGCACCGACTCAAATGAGGATAATTGGCTATATGTTAAGTCATCAAGATAAAGATATTTTTCAAAGAGATTTGGAAGAGGTTTTAAAACTTAGCCGGGCGACGGTATCAGAAGTTTTACAGACAATGGAGAGAAATGGTCTTATTTCAAGAGAGGTTTACGAAGAAGATTCTAGGGTGAAAAAAGTTGTCTTAAATCAGATGACAAAAGATATTTTTGAAAAGAAGAAAATGTATTTTCAGAGTATTGAAAAAGCTTTGACTAAAGATATTAAAGTAGAAGATTTAGACGTTTTTAAGAAAGTAATTAGACAAATGCACGAGAATATTGAATATATTAAAGAGGAAAGGAAGAGAATATGATTAAACTTTTAAAAAGATTAGATAAAAAAGATATTATATATGCGATTATATGTATTATTTTTATTATATTGCAAGTTTGGCTTGATTTAAAAATGCCGGATTATATGTCAGAAATAACAGTTCTAGTACAAACTGAGGGCAGTAAGATGCAAGACATTTTAATAAATGGTGGTTATATGGTTTTATGTGCCTTAGGTAGTTTTGCTTTTGCGGTTATTGCAGGATATTTAGCAGCGACAATTTCTTCTAATTTTTCAAGAAATTTGAGAAAAGAAATTTTTGATAAAGTTGAAAACATTGACACTGAAGAAGTTAAAGGTTTTTCAACTAGTAGTTTAATTACGAGAACAACTAATGATGTTACACAAGTTGAGATGCTGATTGCGATTGGTTTACAACTTTTAATTAAGGCTCCAATTACAGCTATTTGGGCCGTTACAAAAATTCTTAACAAGAGCTGGCAATGGAGTGCTTTAACAGGAGTTGCAGTTGTTATTTTACTTTCAGTAATTATTGTTTTGATGATAATTGTTGTTCCGAGATTTAAAAAGGTTCAGAAACTTATCGATAAGTTAAATGGGGTTACAAGAGAAAATTTAACTGGTATTAGAGTTGTTAGAGCTTTTAATGCAGAAGGTTATCAAGAGAAAAAATTTGACAAAGTAAATACTGATCTTACTGATTTACAGCTTTATAATCAAAAGAAATTTGCTATTATGTCACCAGTTATGTATATGATTATGTACTGTCTTACTTTAGGTATTTATTTTATCGGAGCTTATTTAATAGAAAATTCTGTTTTAGCTGATAAGATTACAGTATTTGGTAATATGGTTGTATTTAGTTCTTATGCGATGCAAGTAATTATGTCATTCTTGATGTTAGCAATGATATTTATGATTTTACCACGTGCCCAAGTTTCTGCTAATCGTATTAACGAGGTTTTAGATACTAAAGAGAGTATTATAGAAGGTACTTTTGATGGTAAGACTAAAGAAGTTGGAACGGTTGAATTTAAAAATGTTTCATTTAGGTATCCGGATGCGGATGAATATTTGCTTAGAAATATTTCATTTAAAGCAAATAAAGGTGAGACAGTTGCTTTTATCGGCTCAACTGGTAGTGGTAAAAGTACTTTGATTAATTTAATTCCTAGGTTTTATGATGCGACTGATGGTGAAGTGTTAGTCGATGGAGTTAATGTTAAGGATTATAAGGAAGAGGCTTTAAATAATAAGCTTGGTTATGTTCCACAAAAGGCTGTTATGTTTAATGGAACGGTTAATTACAATATTGCTTATGGCGATAATGGTAAAGGTGAAATTAGTGAGAAAAAGATAAAGGAAGCGGCTAAGGTTGCGCAGGCTTCAGAGTTTATCGAAAAGATGGACGATAAATATGAAACACAGATTGCGCAAGGTGGAACTAATGTTTCTGGTGGTCAAAAACAAAGACTGGCAATTGCTAGAGCAATAGCTAGAGATCCAGAAATTTATATTTTTGATGATTCTTTCTCAGCTTTGGATTATAAGACGGATTCTGTTTTAAGGAGAGAACTTAAGAATTATACAAAGAATGCAACTAGTTTAATAGTTGCTCAAAGAATTGGAACAATTATGAATGCAGATAAGATAATAGTTTTAGATAGTGGTAAATGCGTTGGAATGGGAACTCATAAGGAACTTCTTAAAAACTGTGAGGTTTATAAAAAAATAGCTTTATCACAACTTTCAAAGGAGGAATTGGAACGTGAACAATAGTGCAAAAAGTACTCCTAAACATGGTCCTGGAGCAAGAATGAATGCACCAGATAAGGCTAAAGATTTTAAAGGAGCAATTAAAAGATTAGTTAAAGAACTCGATAAATATAAGGTTTTAGTTATTGTTGCTTTTGTTTTAGCAATACTTGGTTCAGTTATTTCAATACTCGCACCTGATAAGTTATCTGAACTTACTGATAAGATTTCTGAAGGTTTAGTTATTAATCAGGATAATATGAAAGAGCTTTCAAAGGCTGTAGAGTCAAGTGTTTCCGAAGAGAAAATGAAGGATTTAATGCCAAAAGTTTTAGAGATTAATATGTCTTCAGAGACAGTTTCTAAGGTTATGAGTGATTCTTCTATTTCTCAGGATGATAAAAATAAATTCAGGGAATTTATGGGAAATATGCAAAGTGATCAAAGTAAAGCAATGGAGGAGATGGCAAAACTTCCAGAATCTGTTTTGAAGATTATTTTCCCAGAATCTACTTATGAAGGGGTTAAGGTTAGTACAGATGATAAGATTGCTTTACTAAAAATGGATAAAGATAAACTTTCTTTGCCAAAGAGTATTCAGAATATTTTGTTTGATGAGGTAACAATTGATGGAGTTAAAGTTTCAGCTCATGATCAATATGAGTTTGCGGTAACGATGAGTGGTTTAAGTAAGAATGCCGATGAAACGGAGCTTTATAAGACACTTGATACTTTACCAAAATCTGTTAGAGATGTTATCGAACCAACAATGAATTTTAAGGTTATTAAAAATATTGCGTTAACACTTTTATTTATGTATTCATGTAGTGCGATATTTAATTATATTCAAGCTATTTGTATGACTTATGTTTCTATTAAATTTTCTAAAAATTTACGAAATAGAATTTCGATTAAAATAAATAAATTACCACTTAAATATTTTGATAAACATTATATTGGTGATACGTTATCAAGAGTTACAAACGATGTCGATATGATTGGTCAAACAATGCATCAATCACTTTCTACTTTAGTAAGTAGTGTGACTTTGTTTGTCGGTACGTTGATTATGATGTTTGTAACTAACTGGATTTTGGCTTTAACAGCGATTATTGCAAGTTTAGTTGGTTTTATGGGAATGTTTGCGATTTTGGCTAAATCACAAAAATATTTTGTGGCAAGACAAGAAGAACTTGGTAATTTAAATGGTCATATTGAAGAGATTTATTCAGGTTTAAATGTGGTTAAAACTTACAATGGTAAAGCTGATTCTGATAGTAAATTCGATGTATTTAATCAAAGAGTTTGTGATGCGAATAGAAAGAGTCAGTTCTTATCTGGAATGATGCAACCACTAATGATGTTTATTGGTAACTTTGGTTATGTAGCTGTTTGTATTGTTGGTGCACTTTTAACAATGAATGGAACAATTACATTTGGGGTTATCGTTGCCTTTATAACTTACGTTAGACTATTTACTTCACCACTTGGACAGATTGCTCAAGCTTTAAATTCATTACAGTCAACGGCTGCGGCTTCTGAGAGAATATTTGAATTTGTCGATGAAGAAGAGATGAGTGATGAGAGTAATATTACGAAAGTTTTGAATAAAGATGATGTTAAGGGTGAAATTGAATTTGACCATGTAATGTTTAAATATGATGGCAATGAAAAACCTACGATTAAAGATTTTACTGCCAAGGCTAAACCTGGCCAGAAGATTGCGATTGTCGGGCCAACAGGAGCTGGAAAGACAACGATGGTTAATCTTTTGATGAAGTTTTATGATATAAATGGTGGAGATATTAAAATTGATGGGGTTTCTACTAAGGAGCTTTCAAGAGAAAATATTCACAATTTATTTACAATGGTTCTTCAAGATACTTGGCTTTTCAATGGAACGGTTATGGAAAATATCGTATATAACAGAGAAAATATTTCTAAAGCTGAAGTTGTCGAGGTTTGTAAAGAGGTCGGACTTAATCATTTTATAAGAACTTTACCTAAGGGTTATGACACGGTATTATCTGATAATGATAGTGTTTCAGCTGGACAAAGACAGTTATTAACGATTGCTAGAGGTATGATTCAAAAGACACCTTTCCTTATTTTGGATGAAGCAACTAGTAATGTCGATACAAGAACTGAGGAGTTAGTACAAGAGGCAATGGATAAACTTACAGAAGGTAGGACTTCATTTATAATCGCGCATAGGCTTTCAACGATTAAAAATGCTGATTTAATTCTAGTTATGAAAGATGGAAATATAATTGAACAAGGTAATCATGAAGAGCTTATGGCAAAAGGTGGATTTTATGCTGATTTGTACAATTCACAGTTTGAACTTTAAAAAAGAAGAATTTTCTTCTTTTTT
Source organism: uncultured Bacilli bacterium (assembly GCA_944358545.1). GTDB lineage: Bacteria > Bacillota_I > Bacilli_A > RF39 > UBA660 > Coprosoma. The sequence continues at coordinate 23,411 of CALVRJ010000001.1, forward strand.
TTCTTAAAAATATGATATAATTATAGTAAGTCATGCTAGAAAATTGACAAAGCTTAAGTTATATGTATAATATACGTATAATTTGATGGTCAAGGAGGGGTTTAAATGCTTAATGATTATAGAATTAGAACGCTTGCTGATTATGTTAAATCGTTTGATTTATATAAACAGATTTGGGATGCTAACGAAAAGGATAAAAACGATTTAAAAAAAGCTGAAGAAGAACTGGATAAATTACAAGGAAATGATTATGCAGTGGCATCTTCTCAGGTTGAAACGCTTAAGGGAAAAATCGAACTTAATAAGCAAGATTTACAAACTATTTTGAAAAATAAGAAGCTTTACGAAGATAGTTTAGCCAATACTAACGTTAAAGATTTACAAAAGTTAAGTGATTATGAAGTTAAAATTGTATTAAACACTTTACAAAATAAAAAAGCTGAAATTGAGAAAAAAATGAATGCTAATGCCGATCAACCATGGAAAAATTTCAATCTTGATAGTCATACAACCGAGGCAGAGCTTTCATCTTCAGGCAGATTATCTTTAATGACCGAGCTTTCAAAGATTAATAATTTAATCGATGAGTGTAATAAAAAATTAGGAATTAGTCAAGATGATCTTTCAAAGATTAATAATTTAATCGATGAGTATAATAAAAAATTAGGAATTAGTCAAGATGATACGGCTATAGTTAATTTAGGATTTCCTAGGTCACATGTGGGGTCTTTAAATTCTGATATGGGAACGCCGGATGCGCCAGCTTTTAATCCAGTTAATTCACGAAAAAGTGTAGAGACTTTAACTAAAGATTATGATAAGCTAGTTAAAGAAATATGGAATATTGTTAGAAATATTAAAGATTCTGATGACAAATCAATAAAGAACATTGAAGTTAGACGAAATCAAATGGATACGATAGAAAAACAAATTAATCATATGACGGGAAATAAGGCATCAGAAATTTTAGCGGATAGTAAAGCGTTTTTAGAAAATATTAATAAGTATATCGATTTACTTGATCAAAAGACTTCAATTGCTTCTTTAAGTAAGGATAATCCAAAGATTAAAGAAATTGATAAGGAACTTGATGATTTAAAAAGATTACTCGATGGAGAGAGTTTAAACCGGGAACATTCACAACAGAGTGAGAATATTAAAAATTATTCTGTTTTAGAGTATGATGGAGTTACATATGTGATTTCAAACGATATTTCAAAAGATGATATTATAAAGGGTTTAGATGGAATACCTACAGATAAGCCAATAAAACTTATAAGTAATTTAGTTCCTGGGTTAAATAAGATTTCAGTTAAAAAAGGTGATGATAAGATAGATTTACCTTTTAGAGTTAAACTTAGTGATGATGGTAAAATAACTGTTTTATCTAGAGAAAATATTCCTGTAAAAGATTATCAAAAAAATAGTCCAAAAGTTAATTTAGGTAATTATGCGACTTATAAATACGATGGTGTGACATATGTGTTTGGTAACGATTTAGATAAGGATAAGATTTTAAAGGGTATTCCAGGACTTGAAGGTGAAGAGAAAGTTATGCTTGTCAATTCTTTAAAACCTGGCGATAATCAAATTAATGTTATGAAAGATGGAAAGCAAGTTAAACTTCCGATATTAGTTAATTTGGGTAGTGATGGTTTGCTTAAAGTAAAAGATGATAAAGAGAAGGAACTTAAAGCGAATTATTTTGGAAATACAGTTAAGAACTCAAATCCTAGTTTAAATCCGGTTTCAACGCCAACCCCTGATTTAGATAATTCTAATAATCGTAATGAGATTAAAGAAGAACATCCGATGAAGGAAAAATTAAAAAGAATTGTTAAAAATAATTGGCAAAGAGTTGTTATGGGACTTGTTGGTTTAGGTGTTTTGGCAAGTGGTGCATTGGGAATTGTTTCAGTTATTAATAATATGCCAGAAAATGCCGTACAACAAACTAATACAATTACAACAGAAAAACACCAAATATCTGATGAGGTAAAAGACAAAGTACAAGAAAGTCAAGATGAAGTGGCTAATGTAAATTATCAATCTGTAGTTAATGATGTAGCTAATTCTGGTTTAGATGTTTATAGTGATGCATATAGTGCGACAAGCAGAACTAATGGTCAAGATGCGAATGAGTGGTTCCAATACGGTTCACCAATTGCAGTTTATAATACAGCAAGTCACAGTTACCAAGATTTAACTCCAGAGATGCTTGATAGTTTAGATGCTTTAAAGGCTCTGGCAAACGATCCAAATAATGCAGTTTTATTTGGTGAGAGTATGCAAAATGCTTCTGGATTTATGAACGCACAAGATTTAGTGGCAAATATGCAAAAATAGAAAGGGGTTTTTATATGAATAGTGTCGTAACATTTACTGATGGTAGTAAATGGGCAGTTGTAGCTGAAGCTAATTATGATGGCGATGTTTATAATTATTTAGTCGGTGTTAATGAGGCTGAAGATGATTTTTTAGATAAATATAAAGTTGTGAAAATTGTTTTGGAAAATGGCAAAAAATATATGGATGATGTTAAAGATAAGGATATTTTAAAGAAGGTAAGCCCATTACTTATGCCAGAAGTTAAAAAATATATCGATAATCCAGAGTTATTAGCTGATTTAAAATAGGCACTTTTATGGTGCTTATTTTTGTAAAAGGAGATGTTAAAGATGATTAGAACAAAAAAACAAGGTTTATTAATGGTTTTATCTGGTCCATCTGGAAGTGGTAAGAATACAGTTTGTGATATTGCGAAAAAAGCGATGCCTAATATTTGGGAGTCTATTTCAATGACTAGTAGAAAGCCAAGACGTGGTGAAGAGGATGGCAAGGATTATTATTTTGTAAGTGAAGAAGAGTTTGAAGAAAATATTAAGGAAGGCAAGATGCTTGAATATGCTAAATTTGCCGGTAATTATTATGGAACGCCAAGGGATAGTGTGAAGAAAATGCTAGACTCTGGGAAGGATGTTTTACTCGTTATTGAAATTCAAGGGGCACTTCAGATTAAAGAAAAGGTCCCGCAAGCTTTGTTTATATTTTTACTGCCACCTAGTATGAAAGAGTTAAAAAGAAGACTTAGACTTAGAAAAACTGAGACTGAAGAAAAGTTAATGGAAAGGTTTGAGACGGCTTATAAGGAGATAAATGAGCTTCCTAAATATAATTATGTAATTGTCAACGATAAAGCAGAGGAGGCAGCTTTAAAGCTCGAGGCGATTGTTAATGCGGAAAAATGCCGAGTTGATAGAATTGAAGAGGTTTTTCTTGATACTGATGAAGAGAAATTACATGAGGAACTTGTCGATAAGGATTTAGTAAATAAGCCTTTAGATTTATAATTTGATTTTTTAATTAGTTTGTGTTAGTATAACACGCATAAATAAAAAAGACATTTTGTCATGTTTTACATATGTTAGAAGTAAAGGGGTATGTTTTATGACGGATGCGAAAGAGAAAGTTTTTGCTGAAGGTTTTAGTTTTAAAAAGTTATTTTTAATATTTGTCATCGGTTCTATTTTTGGGGCTATATATGAAGAAGTTTTACATTTGGTTAAAGTTTATATGGCTTCTGGTGATATTGTATGGGAGTACCGAAGAGGGGTTATTTATGGTCCGTTTAGTCCTATTTATGGAGCTGGAGCTGTTTTAATGGTTTTACTTTTGGCAAAAAGAAATTTTTCTAATTTAAAGATTTTTATTTATGGTGCACTTCTTGGTGGTGGTTTTGAATATGCGATTAGTTTTTTACAAGAGACTTTTACGCATACGACTTCATGGGATTATTCAAATTATTTTTTAAATATTAATGGGCGAACGACGATTCCTTATATGGCTGTTTGGGGACTTTTTTCTTTAGGGTTTGTGAAAGGGGTTTATCCTTTTTTATCAAATTTGATAGAAAAGGTTCCGGTGAATATTGGTAATATATTATTTTATATTATTTTGGTGTTTTTAATTCTCGATATGGCTATTTCTTGGTCGGCTTTAATAAGAAGTTCACTTAGAAGAAGTGGTATTCCGCCGATTACGCCGGTTGGAAAGATTTATGACCGAGTATATCCGGACAATGTTTTAGCTAAAGCTTTTCCAAATATGGATTTTAAGGTGACGGGTAAATGATGGTAGTTCAAATGATTTTAATTATAGGAGCTATTTTTCTACTTTTAAGAGAATATTTGCTTACTTTAAAAGGTTCAAAGAAAAAATTAATTAATAATAGCGATAATCCAAGGTTTGCTGTTTTAGTGCCAGCTAAGGATGAGTCTTTGGTTATCGAAGATTTACTTAACAGTTTGAAAGAGCAAAGTTACAAAATAGATAAACAGGATATTTATGTGATTACAGAAAGTTTGGACGATCCTACTAATAAAATTGTTTTAAAACATGGAAATAGAGTTATTGTGAGACGTGATTTCACTTATAAGTGCAAGGGTGGAGCGTTAGACGAGGCTATTAAATTTATCATAAGTGAAGGTAAACATTACGATGCATATTTTATATTCGATGCGGATAATATTTTAGATAAAGATTTTTTTAAGGAAATGAAAGAGAGTTTTATTAAAGGTTATGATGTAGGTATTGGTTACCGAAATGCGAAAAATGGGAATGATAATATTTATGCAGCCGCAAGTTCACTTACTTTTTCAATGATAAATACTTTAGGAAATAATTTTAAGATGAAACATGGTCTTAATTTAACGGTAAGTGGGACAGGATTTTATATAAAAGGTGATATTTTAGAAAATTTAGGTGGATATCCTTTTTATAGTTTAACTGAGGACTATGAATTTAGTTTATATGCTGTTTTAAATGATTTAACAATGGCTTATAATAGACAGGCAAAATATTATGATGAGCAACCAGTTAATTATGAGACGACGATAAAACAGAGAACAAGATGGGTTAAGGGTTATTTTATGGCTAGAAGAATGTATTATAAGGCTTTGATTAAAAAATTATTGGCTAAAGATGGAAATTATTCTTCAGTTTATTCTACTTTAGTGGGCGTTGTTCCTTATATTTTACTTATTTTGGCTTTAGTTTTGGAAATTTTAAAAAATGTAGTTATGTTATCATTAGCTGCATTTAATGATAAGCCAATTGGGGTTTTTGTAAATCATTTATTATTTATTTTAGCTTTTGTTTATTTAGTTTTATTAATGTTTACTTTAATATTACTTATAAAAGAAAGAGATAGTTTGAAACTTAAGAGTAAAACAAAGATAAAAGTATTATTTTATAATCCAGTATTTTTAGCAGAATATGTAAAATGTCTTTATTTAGCTATTAAAAATAAGGATTTAACTTGGGAAAAGATTCCACATACTGTAAAGATTAATGAGGAATTAGAAAAAGAAGATATCGTTTTAAAGAAGTAAAACAGATATTTTTTTTGTGTTTTTTTAACATAAAATGCAAGTTTTATTTGACTATTGGAGTTAACTATAGTATAATAATCGCCGAAATGTGGGAGGTTTATATGGAAGAGATTAATTTAAAAGAAGTTTTTGATTATTTTAAATCAAAAATACTTTGGATAATTATTATAATTGCTTTTGTTTTAGTGATTGGAAATATTTATTCAATTTTTATTAGAGTTCCAATGTATAATAGTGATACAACTATTGTTCTTAGTGGAAATAAAGATGCTTATAATTCAACTGATTCACAAATTAACCAAAATTTAATTGGAACTTACAGAGAGATAATAAAAAGCCGTAGAGTTTTATCTCAAGTTATTAAAAATTTAGATTTAAAGATGAGTGAGAACGAACTTTCTAATAATATTACGGCAACGTCTGTTGAAGATACAGAGCTTATTAAGATAACTGTTTCTAGCGAAAAGTCAAAGGATGCGAAGAAGATAACTGATGAAGTTGCAAAAGTGTTTACTAAAGAGGTTGCTGATATTTATAATTTAGATAATGTAACAATTATCGATAAGGCTTCTTTAGCAGCTCATCCTTATAATGTAAATTATGTTAAGGATAATGTAATTTATTTAATTGCAGGTATTGTTCTTTCATTTGGTTTGATATTTATTATGTATTATTTTGATACTTCAATTAAATCAAGTGAAGTTATCGAAAGTAAATTTGGACTAACTGTTATTGGTGTTGTTCCAGAGGAAAAGGAGTAGTGGTTTGATGTCAACAGATTTAATTATTAATGTGAACCCTAAATCTATTTTTAGTGAAGCAATTAAGACAATTCGTACAAATTTAGCTTTTTCTAATATTGGAAAAGAAAACAAAATTATTTTGGTTACATCTCCACAATCTGGTGATGGCAAAAGTTTTATTGCGGCTAATTTAGCAGTTGCATATGCTCAAGAAGATAAAAAAGTTTTAGTTATCGACTGTGATTTGCGTAAAGGTAGACAACATGAGATATTTGAAGTAATGAATTTAACTAGTGGAGGTTACTCTAATTTGATTTTGAATTATAAAGACGATGTTAAATTAAAAAATTATATTGTTAATACTAGTAATAAGAATATTGACTTACTTCCTACAGGTCCAACTCCACCTAATCCGGTTGAATTACTTGTCTCAGAGAATAATAAAAAATTAATCGAAAGTATGAGAGAAAAATACGATATTATAATTTTAGATTGTCCACCTGTGCTTGGCCTTAGTGATACGATGATTATGACTAAATATAGCGATGCAAATGTAATTGTGGTTGGTAATAAGAAAACAAAGGTTGATGCTTTAGATAAAGCTGTTAAGGTTTTTGAACAAGCTAATGCTAAGATTACGGGAGTTGTAATTAATAGAGCTTCAGTTAAGGATAATAGTTATTATAGTTATTATTCTGATAAATATTATGGGGAACCTAAAAAGAAGAAAAGAAGAAGAAAATGAAAGATTTACATTCTCATTTACTTTTTGGAATTGACGATGGGTGCAAGGATATAAGTGAGAGTATATCTTTGCTTAAAGAGGCTTCTAAACAAGGTATTACAGATCTTGTAATTACGCCACATTATATGCAAAATACAAAGTATACATGTAATAATAAAGAGAGAAAAGAAAGATTTTCTACGTTATTAGATGAGGTAAAAAAAGAAGATATTAAGATTAATTTATATTTAGGTAACGAGGTTTATATTACCGAAGATTTTCTCAAGTTACTTAAAAAAGGTGAGATTCAAACTATAAATAATTCAAAATATTTACTTTTTGAATTTCCGTTTGGTAATATGTTTACTAATACTAAAGATATTATTTATGAGCTTGTAATTAATGGTTATGTTCCAGTACTTGCTCATCCAGAGAGATACAGAATTTTTCAAAAACACCCAGAACACATTGATGAGTATTTACGTATGGGTGTTTTATTGCAAGGAGATTATAAAAGTCTTTATGGTAAATATGGTAGAGAGGCTAAAAAGACTTTAATATATTTGCTTAAACATCATAAGATAACTTTTTTGGGTAGTGATTGTCATCATGAAAAAGATTTTAAATTAAAAAAACTTGAAAAAAAATTGAAATCACTTGTTAAAAGTGATAGTATTGTAGAGGATTTACTAAAAAATAATTTTGACAAAGTAATTGCAAATGAAAATATTGGAATAAGAAGATAGTTGGGAGTAGGGAGTATGTACAGATATATTAAAAGATTACTTGATTTAATTATGGCTGTAATTATATTTGTAATTTTATTTATACCAATGGTAATTATAGGTATTTTAATAAAATTAGATAGTAAAGGTCCAGTATTTTTTAAACAAGAGAGAACTGGAAAGAACGGTAAAATCTTTTTTCTTTATAAATTTAGAAGTATGGCTGTAGATAATGATGTTCATGACTTTAATTGTCAGGATAAAAAGACAAGGGTAGGTAATGTTCTTAGAAAATTTAGTTTGGATGAATTTCCACAACTTATTAATATTATTAAAGGTGAGATGTCTTTTATTGGACCAAGGCCTTGGATTCCAGATTATTATGAAAATATGACAGATTATCAGAGAAGACGTAATGATGTTTTACCTGGTATTACTGGCCTTGCTCAAGTAAAAGGTAGAAATAATATTAATATTATTGCAAAAATTAATTATGATTTAGAGTATGTAAAGAACTTTTCTTTTAGACAAGATGTTAAAATATTTTTCTTAACAATAGCGACTGTTTTATCTAAAGAGGGTGCGGATGCTGGAAAGAATACTATTCATACAGAGCTTGAAATGCTTATGCATCAAGAAGATGAAGATAGAAAACAGGCTAAGAAAATGTCAAAATCTAAAAAGAAAATAGGAGTAAATAAGGCATGAAAAAGAAGAATAAGGGACAGGGGTTAATTAGTATTATTGTTCCTGTGTATAATGCTGAAAAGTTTTTAAATGATACAATAAAAACAGTGCAAAATCAGACATATCAAAATTGGGAAATGATATTTGTTGATGACTGTAGCAATGATAATAGCGGGAATATTATCAAAGAGGCTATGAAAAAAGATAAAAGGATAAAGTTGCTTTGTCAAGAAAAAAATGATGGAGCAGCTGTGGCTAGAAATCGTGGAATTAATGAAGCTTTAGGAGATTTTATTTGTTTTTTAGATGCTGATGATTTATGGAATAAAGATAAATTACAAAAGCAATTAAATTTTATGAAAGAAAAGAAATGTGCTTTTTCATTTACTGGATATCAATATGCTGATAGCAGTGGAGTAGCAAATGGAAAGAAAGTTTGGGTACCAGAAAAAATGTCATATAAACAGGCTTTAAAAAATACTACAATTGCACCGGTAACAGTAATGTTTAATATGAGCTTATTAAATAAAAACGATGTAATGATGCCAAATGTTAAAAGTGAAGATACTGCTACTTGGTGGAAAGTATTAAAAAAGGTTGATTATGCATATTCGATTAATGAGATATTATCCTATTATAGAAGAAGTAAAAATACAAGTTCATCTAATAAAATAAAAGCAATTAAGCAAACATGGAATTTATATAGAAATGTTGAAAATTTTGGCGTTTTTAAGTCTTTTTATTATTTTTGTTGGTATATATTTAATGCGATTAAAAGAAGGATTTAAGTTGTTATAAAGGTGGTAAAATGAGTAGTAAAGTTCAGGTGTTGGCATCTGTTATGAATCAGAAAAATCAAAGTATTTTAAAAAAAATGAATATTAATACGGATGCTATCATAATTAATCAAAGTGATAAAACAAACGAAAAAATAGTATCTTATAAAAAGAATCATATAATTTTTTTAACTTTTAATGAACGTGGTGTAGGCTTAAGTAGAAATAATGCAATTTTACGAAGTTCAGGTGATATATGTGTATTTGCCGATGAAGATGAAACTTTTGTTGATGATTATGAGCAAATTATTTTGGCGGAATTTAAAAAGAATCCTAAAGCTGATATGATATTATTTAATGTTCCTAGTATTAATCCTCAACAGCCGACAGTTCATATAAGAAAAAGAAAACGGGTAAGAAGATATAATTGTCTAAGATATGGTGCAGTAAATATTGCAGTAAAAACGAATAAATTAAAACAAAAAAACATTTATTTTTCTTTACTTTTTGGCGGAGGTTCTAAATATTCTTCGGGGGAAGATAGTTTTTTCATATATCAATGTGTAAAAAATAAAATGAATGTCTATACATCGCCTGAGATAATAGGGTATGTTAAACAAGAAGGATCAACTTGGTTTAATGGGTATACAGATAAATTTTTTGAAGACAAAGGGGCTTTCTTTTGTTGCTTATCAAATAGGTGGTCAAAATTTTTGGGATTACAGTATGCTATTAGAAAACATAAAATGTTTTCTAAGGATAAATCGTTGTTTGAAATAATTAAACTAATCAATAAAGGTATAAATGATTTTAAACAAGAGGTAAAAAAATGAAAAAAATATTAATTGTAAATAATAATATGAAAATAGGTGGAGTTCAAAGAGCTTTGATTAATCTTTTAAAAGAAATAAATAATAGATATGATATAACTTTATTTTTATTTGATTTGACTGGTGAGTATTATGACTGTATTCCTAAAAACGTAAAAGTTATTGGTGCTTCTTCTATTTTAAAAGTATTGGGCATATCTGTTGATGAAAGTAGAAAATTAGGAATAAAATTTCTTTTAGCAAAAATCTTTTTTGCCTTTTTGACAAAAATTATTGGAAACAAAATAACTATTCCTTTAATTTGTAAATTTGAACCTAGGTTAGGAAATTATGATGTTGCTATTTCCTATATGCAAAGTTCTCCAAATAGAAATTTTTATGGTGGGACTAATGAATTTGTATTAAGTAGAGTAGATGCTAAAAAGAAAATAAGTTTTGTTCATTGTGATTATGAGAACTACGGTGGAGATTTAAAATATGCAAGTATGATGTATAAAGGGTTTGATAAGATTGCTTTTTGTTCGAAAGGATGCATGAATGCATTTTTAAAACTTTTGCCACAATTTGCTTCAAAATCGAAAGTTGTTTATAATTGTATGGATATTAATGAAATCAATAAATTGTCTTTAGAAAATACCGTTAATTACAAAAATAAAATAAATGTTTTGTCAATAGGAAGAATGACTTATGATAAAGGAATGGATAGAGTAATAAAAATATTTGCACGTTATATAAATGATGTTACAAAGGATGCTCATTTGTATCTTATAGGAGATGGTGCAGATAGAAAAAAGATGGAAGAGTTGGTAAAAAAATTAAAAATGAATAAATTTATTACATTTTGTGGAAATCAAAAAAATGTCTATAGATTTATGAAAAATGCTGACTTGTTATTGTTGTTGTCACAGCACGAAGCTGCGCCGATGGTGTTTGGTGAATCTGAATTATTAAAGTTACCAATTTTATCTACAAATACCACTTCTGTAAATGAACTTATATTAGATAAAAAAATAGGCTTAGTAGGTGTAACTGATGATGATTTATATCAAAAAATGAAATTATTATTAAATAATAAAGATAAGATTAAATTTACTAGAAGAATATCAAATAAACAAGCTATTAAGCAATTTGACGACGTTATTAATGAATAAAAGGATGTGTAGACTGTGAAAAAAGAATCTGTTAAAGTTTTATTTTTTGCTTTATTAAATGTTGCATTATTATTTGTTGCCCATTTATTTAATAATCAGATACTGATACTATTATCATTAATTTTTATGACAATGTTTGTTTTGACAGCAAAATCAAAGTATTTTTTGCCTTTAATGTTGTTTTATTTACCGTGGTCACCGGTTTTAAAAATTTCTCCTGGTAGCATTTCCTTTTTCACTATTGTTGCTGTATTGGTTTTTTTTAAATTAGTTTTTATTGAAAAAATTTCAATATCAAAAAAGACAATTGCAATAGTGATTTTATTAGTTATTTTAACAGCTTTTGCAAAAGTGATTTTTTTACATTCTTTTTCACTTGATTATTTTGTTTTCTTTATGATGCTTTTGCTTTTCTCGATATATTGTAAAAAGTATCATAAAAGTTTATCTTTTCCTGTTTCTTCTTATTTTTTTACATTTGGAATAATATCTGCTTGTTTTGCTGCACTTAATTTAATGAATCTTCCACATATGCAAGAATATATTAATGTGTATACATGGGAAAATAAAGGACTTGTTAGATTGAGTGGATTTTATGGTGATTCCAATTTTTATTCAGCTCAGTTATTAGTTGCTATAACATGTAATTTGTTTTTATTAATTTTTGAAAAAGGAAAGTTGAAAGTATTTATAGTTGCATTGTTGTTGCTTTTAGTTTATTGTGGTAGTTTGTCTGTATCAAAAAGTTTCATTTTAATTTTAGCTGTAGTTTTCTTGTTATGGTTAATTAATGTATTTTTGTTAAAAAGGCAAGGAAAATTAAAAATTTTTGTTCTTTTATGTATAATTTTTATTGGAGTATTAATTGTGGGATTTGGATTATTTTCTAGTGAAATAAAAATGTATATGGTTAGATTTGGAATGGTAAATAATGTTTCTTCTTTGACGACCGGAAGAAGTGATATTTTTGAGAATTACTTACGTTTCTTTTATAATAATCCTTTAATGCTAGTATTTGGACAAGGGTATACAGAAATTTTATATAGTGAATTTAACAATAGAGCTTCTCATAATACTATTATTCAAGCAATATACCAATTTGGTATAATTGGTACAATGGTTTTAGCAATGTGGATAATATGTTTAGCAAAAAGTTTTAAAGAAAAAATAACAAATAAAACAATTATATATGTTGGGCTTTTAATTACGGCATTTGTTGGATTATTTGCTTCTTGGCTTGCTTTGGATATGTTATTCTTTGATGATTTTTTCTACTTTATTACTATGTTTCTTTTGTTACGAACATATATGATAAAACGTTTAAATGAGGAGGAATAATTTTATGAAAAAAATAATTGGATATATATTATATCAGTTAATTGGTAAACATTTACCATCTTCTTATGCAAAAATTTCTTTTGGTGCTATTTATTTTAGACGTTTTTGTGGTAAATTACTGTTGGCTAAGTGTGGTAAAAAAGTCAATATTGAACGTAATGCATCTTTTTCAACTAGAACTCAATTAGGCGATTATTCTGGCATTGGTATTAGGGCAAAATTATATGGCCCAGTAATAATTGGTAACCATGTTATGATGGGACCAGATTGTATTATATATACTCAAAATCATAATTTTTCAAACACAAATATTTATATGGATCAACAAGGTTTTCAAGAAGAAAAAAAAGTTATTATTGAAGATGATGTATGGATTGGTGGTAGGGTGATAATTTTACCTGGTGTAAAGATTGGTAAAGGCTCGATTATAGGTGCAGGAGCTGTTGTTTCAAAGAATGTTGAACCATATTCAATTGTGGTAGGAAATCCTGCGAGAAAGGTAAAAACACGAAAATGATTCAATATACTGTGATTATGCCTGTTTATAATGCTGAAAAATATCTAGATAGAAATTTGCTTTTTTTTAAAGAATTGAATAGAGATGACGTAGAGCTTTTGATTATTAATGATGGTTCAACCGATAATAGTTTAAAAAAAATAAAATCATATGCAATCAAACATTGTGTTATTATTAATCAAAAAAATTATGGCGTTTCTTATTCTAGAAATGTTGGAATAAAAAAAGCAAAAGGAAAATATATTACGTTTTTGGATTGTGATGATTTTTTATCTAATAACATTTTTGAAATTTTAGATAAGTATATTAAAAAAAGATACGATGTTATTCGATATGGATTTAATTTTTTTGATGGTGTGAATTATGAGTCATATAAATTAGTAGATAAAAATAAAGCGTATAAATATAATGAAATGTTTAAATTAAAACAAGAGGCAATGAGTACATTTAAATATAATGCTGTATGGAATCAGCTTATTAATAGAGATTTGTTATTAAGAAACGAAATTTACTTTAACGAAAATCATAAATATGCCGAAGATTTAGAATTTAATATTAATTTGTTTTCAAAGTGTAAATCTATATGCGTACTTTCTGCTTGTTTATATAATTATTATATTAATAATTCTGGGATAACGAAAAGCGTTAAATATAATGATGTTGTAAAATGTACTAATGATGCAATTGAAGTTTATACGAATAATGTAAAAATAGCGTTTAGTAATGCTTTTTTAAATAATGAGATTATATTGCATTCTATAAACGAAATTACAAATAATGTTAAAAAAATTTTTTGGAGTTATGACATAAAAAATAAGAAGAAAAGATATTTTATAAGAAAAATTCAAAAAGTTGATGATATATTGTACTTGAAACGAATAGTGAAGCAAAATAAAACTAAAATTGCATTTTTTAATTATATATTAATATTTTCGAAGTATAATACTTTATTTTTAATGGTTTATCTATTATGGAGAAATAGAAAAATAAAGGAGAAAAATTTATGAGAACAAAGAATTCAATAAAAAATATAATAGTTGCTTTAATATTAAACTTGATGTCAATTATAATTGGTCTTATATCTCAAAAAGTTTTTATTTCATCCCTAGGTACAGAATATTTGGGTATAAATGGTTTATTTACCAATATTATTTCAATGTTAGGAATAGTAGAGCTTGGTCTTGGCTCAGCTATTATTTATAATTTATATAAGCCTGTAGCAGATAATAATAAAGAACAAATTAAATCTTTGATGCACTTTTACAAGATAAGTTATCGTATTATAGCCATAATAGTTATGTTCATTGGCTTATTAATTATACCTTTTTTGGAATTAATAGTTAAAGATGCAAATATTTCTGAAAACTTGATTATTATTTATTTGTTATTTTTAACAGATATTGTATGTTCATATTTATTAACATATAAAAGATCAATACTTTATGCTTATCAAAAAAACTATATTATTAATATTGTTCATATTGGATATTTACTATGTATGAATTTATTTCAAATATTAATTTTGATTTATACTAAAAATTATTATTTGTTTTTAATAATAAAAATTGCTGCTCGTATTGTTGAAAATGTTATTCTAACTAAAATTGCTAATAAATTATATCCTATTTTACTTGAGAAAGATGTGACTTTATTAGATGCAAAAACAAAAGATGATATTTTTACCAAAATAAAAGCATTATTGTTGCATAAAATTGGTGGCTTTGTTGTTCTTGGTTCTGATAACATTATTATATCGGCTTTTTTAGGAATAAAAACAGTTGGATTATATAGCAATTATAGTATGATAATAAATGTTTTAGTTAATTTAAGTAATCAGGTATTTAGTGCAATTACTGCTAGTGTAGGTAATTTATTGGTTACAAGTAATCATAGAAAATCGTTAAATGTTTATAAAAATATTTCTTTTGCTAATGTATGGTTAGCTGGTTTTATATCTATTAGTTTGTTAGTATGTATGGATTCTTTTGTTGGTATTTGGCTTGGGAAAAAATATGTATTACCTTTTGGTGTATTGTTAGTATTGTGTATTAATTTATATTTACAAATTACGAGGTATACAAATAATAGTTTTAAAGAAGCTGCAGGAATTTATTATGAGGATAGATTTGTTCCGACAATTGAATCAATCGTAAATATTATAATGTCTATTATTTTATTACATTATTTTGGATTGGCAGGCGTTTTTATGGGTACTATTTGTAGTAATCTAGTTTTGCATTTATATAGTTATCCAAAATTTGTGTACACAAATTTGTTTAAAAAACATTATTCTGAATACTATTATAATTTTATTAAAAATTTTGTTATAATTGTGGTTATTGGGTGGATTACTTTTAGTGTGTCAAGGGTGATAAATTTTGATAATTTGTTATTAAATTTAATTTTTAATATTTTTATATGTTTACTGATTCCTAATTTATTATTATATGTATATTATCGAAATTCTTCCGAATTATCTTATTATGTTAATTTAGTGCGTAATATAACAAAAAAGCTTAAGTTAAAGGTGGTAAAATCATGAAAAAAATAATAAATAATATAATTGAAATTTTAATGTTGTTAATTAATATTGTATTTGTATATTATTTGATAAAATTAAATATTATTCCAACGTTGTATTTAGTTATTATAATTGGAATTATTGCAATACTTAATATTGTTTCATGGATTTTGCTTTCAAAAGGAAAAGTTGCTTTAATATTTGGCTATATATTGTTAGTTATAAATTTGATTATATCTTGCGTGGGTATATATTATACTTCTGTTACTGATAGTTTTTTTAGTTCACTTGAAGAAGTTAATGAAGAACAATTATATTATGTTGTTGTGAAAAAAGATAGTGAATATAATAAACTTAAAGATTTAAATAATAAGAAAATGGCTATTTTTGAAAATCAATCAAACAATTATAAAAAAGTATTAAATGAAGTAAAAGACAGTATTAAGGTTAAAGATAAAAAATATACTAATGTTAATACAATTGTAAAAGATTTATTAAATGGTAATGTTGATAGTTTACTTATAAATTCAAATAATAAAGTTTTATTAGATGAAAATGTTAAGTCTTTTAAAGATAATACGAAAGTTATTGCAAAACTATCTATTAAATTTTCAAAACAGGAAGATAAAAAAGAGGATAGTGAAAAAAAGAGTGAAGAGGTAACTGATAATGGTTCTTTTAATGTTTTAATTAGTGGTATTGATACTTATGGCAGTATAAATAGAGTTTCTAGAAGTGATGTTAATATTGTTGTTACAGTTAATCCTAATACTCATAAAATATTACTTACAAGTATTCAAAGAGATATGTATGTACAATTACATGGAACGACAGGAACTAGAGATAAATTAACGCATGCAGGTATATATGGGATTAATATGTCTAGACAAACTATAGAAGATTTTTTAGATATAGATATTCCTTATTATGTTAGAGTTAA
This sequence comes from uncultured Bacilli bacterium, assembly GCA_944358545.1. Taxonomy (GTDB): domain Bacteria; phylum Bacillota_I; class Bacilli_A; order RF39; family UBA660; genus Coprosoma. The sequence continues at coordinate 39,753 of CALVRJ010000001.1, forward strand.
TTTTGATAGTGTTATTAAGCTTGTTGATACTATTGGTGGTGTTGATATATATAATGATATTGCTTTTAGAGGTGGTTCAAGATATTTTGAACAAGGTAATATTCATTTAAACGGTAAACAAGCTTTAGAATATGCAAGAGAGAGAAAGAAAATGCCTAATGGTGATTGGACTAGAGGGGAACATCAAAAAGTTATTATTACAGCTATCATTAATAAGATAGCTAATAGTAAAGAGTTACTTACTAATTATGGTGACATTTTAAATAATTCTAAAGATTTAATTCAAACAAATATTCCTACAGATGTAATTAAAAAGTTTGTTAAAGACCAAATTGATTCTATGAGTCCATGGAATATTACATCAACATTTGTTGGTGGAGCAGGTTCTGATTATAGAGAAACTTATTCAATGCCAGGAATGAATTTATATATAACTTATCCAGATGAAAACAGTGTTAAAAACGTTTCAAAACAAATAAAAGATTTATTAAATGAGTAAAAGCTATACTTTATGTATAGTTTTTTTGCATATTTATGATTATTAGGTTATAATTGAATACATAATAATAAAGGGGTAGATAGATTGATATATTTACTTTTGATTTTAATTGCTTTGTTTATTATTTTTCTATTTTGTGCTTTAAAGTTAGGAAAAGAATGTGACAACGAGGATAAAAAAAGTTGAATTAAATTTTGCTTTAATATGTATATTTTATACATAAGTAGAGTAAGTGGTTCAATTAGGTTATGTAAGGTTAATGGTGTATTTTAATCAATATAAATATGATAAATGTTTTAGATATGAATAAAGAGTTATGAGTAGTAATTCTTTATTTTTTTATGTTATAATTTAAATGGAGGTATTATTTATGGGGAAAGTATCTAAATTTGGAAAAATTTTTACAATCGTTTTTAATATAGTTTTTATTGCTTTAATTATTTATGTATCATTTCTATTTTTAAAATTTATATTTTGGTCTTTTTTATCTATTTTTTCATTTAGTTCTTCTGATAGTTTTGCAAGTATGAACCGGCTAATTAATAATATTTTAATGATGTTTATCGTTACGATGGTTTTGCTTATTGTTTTATCATATGCTTTTAGTGCGGTTTGTTTATGGGGAATATTTAAGAAAACAGGTACTAAATGCAGTAATGTGCTTATTCCTATTTATAATAATTTTTGTTTAATTAAGGATATAATGGGTTCTGGTTGGTATTTTATTTTAAGTATTATTCCGTTTGTAAATACGATTTTTTCTTTATTTTTATTTTATAAACTTGGTAAATGTTTTGGGAAAACGACAACATACTGTGTGTTAATGATGTTTTTCCCGACAATTGTTATGCCACTTCTTGCTTATGATGATTCAGAATATGAGGCTTATTTTGCAAAGAAAAAGTCAGAAAAAAATGAAAACGAAAAGATTAATTAGTTATAGATGCCGGATGTCCAGCTTTCTTTATAACACGGAGAAATTATACAAGTTTAATGATGTTCATTTCAATTTCAACATCTCTCTTTCCAGTTTGTTCATCAACTTTCCCAATCCAAATACAATCAATAAATTCATCAACAATTTCTTTAGTTAATTCAGTAATATGTTTATATTTTTCAAAAATTTTAATACTGTTATTAACATCCTTTTTTTTATTAGATATTTCCAAAATTTGTTCTTCTAAAGAAGCTAATCTTTTTTCCTTTTCCTTACATTCTTGATTGAATTTATCTCTGAACATAATGAAATCATTTTCGGATATTATTCCTTTTAATTTATCTTCATATAAAGTTGAATAATAACTCTTTTTTTCATTTATTTCTGCCTTAACTTTATCGACCTCATCTGATAAATTTTTTAATTTACTACCAACTTCATTATCCAATGAATCTTTTTGTAACAAATACTGTTTTTCAAGTTCTGAAAAACTATAATACTTATCTAGTTGCTGATTAAGTTTATCAATAATTGTTTTAGCTTGCATTATATTTTCTTTGTTTGCTTCAGCACCACCTGCAGTAGATACTTCGGCTGCTGCTGTAACGCAGGTATGGAGTTATGTTGGAGAACTTATTTTTAATATGCTTATTTTAGTTGGAACAGTAAAACTTTCTATATTCTTATAATCTTTAATATAAGATTTAGAAAAATCACTAAATGTAGTTTGTAATACATTATCTTCGCCCAATTCAGGTAAAACATTTGAAATATATTCAGAAAATACGTCGTTAGGAGAAAAAATCAAAACATTATTAGAAGTTAAATTCTTTTCAGCATATAATAAATAAGCTATTCTATGTAATGCGACTGATGTTTTTCCACTTCCAGCAATACCTTGCACAATTAAATATTTATCAACAACATTTCTAATAATAACATTTTGTTCTTTTTGGATAGTTTTAACAATATTAGTCATTTTTTCAGAAGAAGCATTAGATAAAATTTCCTGCAAATATTCATCATCAATATTCAAATCACTTTCAAAACATCTTTCTAATTGTCCATTAGCAATTTTATATTGTCTTTTTAAAGTAACTTCTCCATTTATAGTACCAGCTGGGGCTTCATAAGAAGCATTACCAATACCATAATTATAGAACAAACTAGCAATAGGGGTTCTCCAATCAAATACAAAATGATTCATGTCTTTAGATATTCCATTTAAACCAATATATATTTTTCTAGGTTTATTACTTCTACCTTTATCACGTTTAAAATCAATTCGACCAAAATAAGGACTATATAAAGACTTTCTCAACTGTTGTAAATTAGCTATTCTTTTATTTGCATATCCCACGTTAGTATTAACATTATACATTTCTCCAGCAACTTCCATATCATCTAATTCAGAAATGTTATCCCATATATATTTTTTTAATTCTTGTATAGAATCAATCTGGCTATCAATAGAATCACTATTTTTGTCATATAATTCTTTAACTACTTTCATTACTTCTTCTAAGTATTTTTTTTCTTCTTCTAATTGCTCAGGTGTTAAATTCATATTAACCATCTATTATCAGAAATTTTCGTGGATTATAAAATTAGACAACATCATATTAAAAATAATTATTGTTTTTTGTAGTATGTTTTATGATGTATTCGATTGAGATGAAAAGATAGATTTAAAAAGAACAATTATAAAAGATATTAATTAATGATGAATTAAGTAAATGAATTTTGGTTAATTATGTTGATATAATTGAAATAGCTTCAAGACTGTTATTCGGTTGCATTAATATGAAAAACGTGATGTTATTTATTGGGGACTTTGTAGAGTTATATTATAAGAAAGAGTGCGTTAAAAATTTGTTTGGGCTTAAAAATTTATTTAGGTAAAAAGAGGTTGATTGTTAAATGTCTTTTATTGTGTTATTAATGATTTTAAAAATTATTAAAATGATAATTTTTTCTATTATTACTTTTATAATTTGTTTGATTGCTAAAATTCTTTTTTTGACTTTTTAGAAAAGCATTTTTTTATTAATATGGTTGTTACTGTAATTATTCCTTTGATATTTATTATATATATGATATTGTCCTTATTTTTATTGTAAATACAGTTGACTTTTTGTGTATGAGTAATGTTAATGAATTTAATAATTTAAAAATATATATTTATTAAATGATGGTTTTAGTCAAAACAATGTTATAATTAAAATAGTTGAGTGTGAAAGTTAGTAGGAGTGGATTTATGAGAAAGCTGGCAAATTATATTTTAGTATTATTGTTTTTATTATATATGAATTACCCTGTAAATGTTTTTGCTCGACCTGGTTGTTGCTCATGGCATGGTGGAGAGAGTGGATGTAGTGGTAATCAAACTGTATGTGCAGATGGAACAATTTCTTCTTGTCCATGTGATGGCACTAGTTCTGATTCATCTTATAGTTCTATTAGTGATAATAACTATAATAATAGTAATAGTAATAGTGATAGTGATGATAGTAATTCTACTGTTATGTTTTGGGTAATATTGATAGGTGGATTTATATTATTTTCGTTTATTAGTGATTGGTGGGATTCTTTGAAATATGAAAAAATGAAAAAGGAAAAAGAAAGGGAACGATTAGAATTACAACAAATTGAAGAACAAAACCTAGAAAAAGCACAAGAATTAAAACAACATATTATTAATGGTGAAAATATAAATGTATTGTTTCAGAATGTTAGTGTTCAGATTTTAAAAAAATTGACAAGTGATGACATAGTAGAAATTATAAATGCATGTGTTTTAAACAAAAATGATTTGAAATTTATGATTAATAAATTAATAGAAATTTATGATTATGATTTATATATTTTAAAAATGGTATGTGAACGATTAAGCAGATATAATTGTTTGAAGCAAAATCAAAAACTATATAATTATCAACGCTTTACAATAGAATATATTTTAAAAATGACAGATTGTAATTATTATAATATTTTTATTCAATTATTAAATAATAATGAAATATCTTTTTTAAAAAAAATATTAAAAGAAAATTTAAAATGTACATTTAATTTTGATAATTCTGAATCAAAAATTTTATATGATTGTTTGTGTAATATTAATGATTTGGATTTGTTGAATTTAATTTCTACAAATAATAGGATTACATATAAATTTATTGAGGTTATGTCTAAAAACTTAGAAACTAAAAATTATAAAAATTTAAAAATATATTTTATTTTATATCAAGATAGTATATATTTTGATAAATATTGTATAGAATATATTTTTGATTTATTAACTAAATATAAAGATGTTGAAGCATTAAAAATTTATTTAAGTGAGTGTAATGAAATTAATGCTTTTTTACAAAAATATGGTGTTGAATTAATTTATTTGTCGATTAGAAGATTATGTGTTGAGATTATTGAATATGTTTTAACAAATTATAAGGGGATAAATTTAAACGTATTGATTGATGGAAGAACTCCATTAATTTATGCTTGCTATAGAAAAAGTTATAGAATTGTTAAAGCATTCTTAGACTATGGTGTGGATGTAAATTTTAAGGATTCACAAAATAATTTTGCATTAGCTTTTGCTTGTAAGGTTAAAAGTTTAAAAATATGTAAAATATTAATTGAACATGGTGCTATGTTATATAATGAATATAATATGGAAGCAATTAAGAAAGCAATAAAAAAACGTGATATATATGAATTACCTTATGTTTCTGTTTATAACATTTACGGAACACGAAAAAATAAATACTGAATTTTTTTACCTTTTTTGTTGATTTATATAGAAAAAGTAATTATAATAGCAATTCAAAGCAATGCTGTGGCTTGTTTTGGGTTGTTTTTATTATAAAATAAGCTGTATTTGAATGATTTAAGCAGTACATTCAATCCTACTTATATAAGTAGTCGCATTGCTAGTGTGAGGGATTGGTATGTGCTGCTTTTTCATTGTTTTGATAATTATATGGTGCTTGGTTAAATTTGACATAATGAGTTACATTTTTGTGGCTTGTTATGTCTTTTTTTGGTTTTTATTAGAAGTCCACCTTTTATTTGATTTGCAATTGCAATTATATTACATTGTGACAGTATTACTCCCTCCTCTCTTCATATATTTTTACCAACAAAAAAACTGATATCTAATCAGTACAAAATACATTATAAATATTAAATATCACATTCATTTTTGTTTTACATTGCTTTTTTAACAAAAATCATTTTATTAAATGAAAAAGTATTATAATTACATAATATTTTTTACCATGTTAAACAGATGCCCCCATGTGCGGGTAATGATTATGGAACGATTAAAATTATTTTTAAATGATATGGCTAAATTAAAGGATGTTTAATCATCTTTTTTTGTAATCAAATATTTATTTTTACATTTTAATGTAGGGGTGAGGTTATGAATAATTTACAGATGGTTATTGATGCTGGTCATGGCGGATACCTTTATACCCTATGTATGATGGACAAGCTTGAAGTTTTATAATATTATTTTTATAAATGATATGTTTACTTTTATATTAAAATAAATTTTTTAAAGAAGGAGGTTATTTTGTTTTAATTAATAAATAGGAAACTTTTGAAGCCCTAAGTCGTTTTTAATTTATAATATTGGTGTTAATATAATTAAAATTTATTATAATTATGGTAAAATGGTAATGAGGTGATATACTTTGGTAAAGACAAATGAAGAATTATGTGAAATATTAAAAGAATTAATTAAAAAATCAGAAACTGAATGTGTGGAATTTAAACGTGCTGAAAACAATTTTGATATTGATAAGTTGGGAAAATATTTTTCGGCGATAAGCAATGAGGCAACACTTAAAAATAAGCAATATGGTTGGATCGTTTTTGGCGTGGATGATAAAACACATGAATTTATTAATACACATTATTGTAGTGATAATAACTTTAATAGTGTAAAAAAACAAATATCTGATAATACCACAGACAATGTCACTTTTATCGAAGTATATAGTTTGAATGCTGATAATAGTCGAGTAATTATGTTTCAAGTGCCAGCCGCTTCTGGAACCCCAATGAATTGGAAAGGCTTTCCTTATGGAAGAAATGGTGAATCTTTAGTGCCACTAGCTCCTAATAAAATAGAACAAATTAAAGCTACAGCTAATTATGACTGGTCTAGACAAATAATAGAAGAAGCTACTATTGATAATTTAGATAAAGAAGCAATCAAAATGGCTAGAGAGCAGTTTAAGATTAAATATAAAGGAAGAGAAATTGCTGATGAAATAGATAATATGTCTGATATTGATTTTTTAAATAAGGCAAAAGTAACTTTAAATGGAAAGATAACATATACTGCTATGCTTTTGATTGGAAAAAATGATGATGATTATTTGATGAATGGTTATATTGCAAGAATGACATGGAAACTTTATGACGAAAAGAATGTGATAGATTATGAACATTTTGGTATTCAGTTTATAATTAATGTTGAAAAATTAAGAGAAAAAATAAGAAATTTAAGATATAGGATATATGGTTAATGATAATACTTTATTTCCACATGAAGTTGACCAATATGATAATTATATATTGCGTGAATTAATTAATAATTGTATAGTTCATCAAGACTATCGCTTAAGAGGAATAATAAATGTAATGGAATTTAAAGATAAGCGTATAATAACAAATGAAGGAAGTTTTATTCCTCAAAAAGTAGAAAATGTTTTAAAGGATGGTTTTTCGTCACCTTATTATAGAAATCCATTTTTAGCTATGGCGATGGTTAACCTTAATATGATTGATACTGTTGGAAGTGGTATTAAACGTATTTATAATATTCAAAAGAAAAAATTTTTCCCTATGCCAGATTATGATTTGAGTGAAGAAAATAGAGTAAGGGTCACACTATATGGAAAGATAATAGATGAAAATTATAGTAAAGTTTTGTTTGAAAAAACAAATTTAGATATTGAAGAGGTTATGCTTTTAGATAGAGTTCAGAAGGCTTATCATATTACTAAAGAACAAAGTGACTATTCGCGAAAAGATGGATTGATAGAAGGTAGATACCCTAATATTTATATATCATCTGATATTGCTAAAATTACAAACAAAAAAGAGGAATATTTTGATAATAAAGGTTTAGATAATCAATATTATAAGGATTACATATTGTCATATATAGAAAAATTTGGTGCTGCATCAAGAGAAGATATAAATAAATTAATATATCCAAAATTGCCTTCAAATATGAGCAAACAACATAAAAATAATCGTGTTAGATATATTATTTCTTTATTAAGAAAAGAAGGAAAAATAATAAATAAAGGTTCAAGGACAAATTCTAGTTGGACCGTTAATAAAAATTAGTACTTTTTTACGAAGAAATACTATAGTTTTGCAAAGAAATACCATAATTTTTGCAAAGAAATACTATAGTTTTGCAAAGAAATACCATAATTTTTGCAAAGAAATACCATAATTTTTGCAAAGAAATACTATAGTTTTGCAAAAAAAGACCATAGTTTTTGCAAAGCTTTTGCTATTTTTAAGCTTTTAAAGGTGTTTAAACATCTTTTTTTGTAACCAAAGGCCTACGATTTCATATTTTAATGTAGGGGTGAGGTTATGAACAATTTACAGGTTGTCATTGATGCTGGACATGGAGGCAGTGACAGTGGTGCGGTAAGTAGTAGTGGGGTTAGAGAAAAAGATTTAACTTTAATGATTTCGCAATATATGTATGAAGAGTTTCAAAAGAGAGGAGTTCCAGTAACTTTAATTAGAAATACTGATGAAACAATATCACCTACAGAAAGAGTACAAAGGGTTTTAGCTGCTTATGGTGATAACCCAAATGTTGTGATTATTTCAAATCATATAAATGCAGCAGGTTCTGATATACAAGGGGCTGAAGGAGCGGAAGTTATATATGCTTTAAGGGATAACGATAATTTAGCTAGTAATATTTTGACAGCTTTAGGTAATGCTGGTCAGAAAATGCGTAAAGTTTACCAAAGAAGATATCCTAGTGATACGTCAAAAGATTATTATTTTATGCATAGGAATACCGGCAGTCAAACACATCCGGTGATAGTTGAGTATGGTTTTATTGATAATCCTGAGGATTTAGCTAAAATTCAAGCTAATTATAAGGAGTATGTCGATGCGGTTGTCAATGCGGTTATTGCAACAGCTAATGGCGAAACTATTTCCAGTGAAATGAGTGGAAATACTTATACAGTAAAATCCGGTGATAGTTTATGGAGTATTGCAAATAAATATAATACAAGCGTGAGTGAACTTAAGAGTTTAAATAATTTAAATAGTAATAATTTACAGGTTGGACAAATATTAATATTGCCAGGTGAACAAAGTAATAATGAAGATAATACTTATACAGTAAAGTCTGGCGATAGTTTATGGAGTATTGCGAATAAATATAATACAAGCGTGAGTGAACTTAAGAGTTTAAATAATTTAAGTAGTGATGTATTACAGATAGGGCAAGTTTTAAAGCTTCCTAGTAATGATAATTTAACTGGAAATACTTATACAGTAAAGTCTGGTGATAGTTTATGGAGTATTGCAAATAAATATAATACAAGTGTGAATGAACTTAAGAGTTTAAATAATTTAAGTAGTGATATATTACAGATAGGGCAATTTTTAAAGCTTCCTAGTAATAATAAACTTTATATTGTGAAGTCTGGCGATAGTTTATGGAATATTGCGAATAGATATAATACGACGGTTAATACATTAAAAAATTTGAACAATTTAAGTTCAAATAGTTTAACGATAGGTCAAGAACTTATTTTACCTTAAGTTTATTTAATGTTTTTTACTAAATCAAAATGATAACCTTGTTTTTTGGCTTCTTTGATAAAAGAATCTAAGGCTAAATAATTTCCTTTGTTTTTAGGATGAATGAGATATATGGCTCCATTATGGAGTCTTTTAGTTAGTTCAGCTAGGGCGTATTCTTTAGTTTTGTCACCATCAAAGTCTTTATAATCTGCACTGTAGAAGTATGTTTTATAACCTAAGTCTTTCATTATTTGAAGGTCCCGAATACTCCATTCCCCTCTTGGATCGCGGTAGACTTTTTCCATAGGCTGTCCAGTTATTTCGTAATAAGTTTCTTCAACAGAGGTTATTTCTTTTAGATATTTGTCGAAATTTTCTTTAGTGGCTAGAGATGGCATATTTAAATGGGAGGCAGTATGGTTGCCAATTGTATGGCCGGCTTTAACCATGCTTTTGATTAAGCTGGTATTTGTTTTAATATAATTTAGGCAAAAGAAAAAGGTTGCTTTGACGTTGTTTTTATTCAAAACATCAACTATTTCTTTAACGTATGTATCGTTACCTCCTTCATCAAAGGTTAAGTAAATTACTTTTTCATTAGGGCCAAGGAAGTAAGCGTTTAGTTTTTTTAATTCGTTAATATCCGCACCACCAGCTGGTCTAGTACCATCTTTTTTGTTGCCGCTCCACCAACCACGGGAAGTATTGTCTAATTTATCATAACTTTCTTTATAAGTTATTTTTTCGGGTTTGATGACTTTAATGAACCGATGGGTTTTAGCTATTTCACCTTTAGAGTTTTTGACGGTATAAGTAAGTTCATATGTTCCTGGTTTGTTTTGAACTTGACCAGTTATTTTGACTTGGTTATTTAATTTTCCATCTATACTGTCATAGGCTTTAAAACCTGGTTCTTTATAGTTTTGATTGGTACTTATGGTTATAATATTTTTTCCGTTAAGTTTTAGGTAAAATTTTTCTTCTTCTTTTTTATTTTTAAAGATGAAAAAGAAAACGATAATTAAAATTACAAGAAAGATTATAATTATTTTTATATATTTTTTCATGGGACACCTCTTTAATAAATTATACGAGATAGTTTAAATTGTATGCGAATTTGCAAATTTTCTTTGAAAGCTTTATAATAAGCAATGTTTTGGGAGGGGCTTAAAATGATTTTAGAGGATGTTCAAGGTTATTTAAGGAAGATTTTTAAAAAAGGGGTTAATTATGACGAGCTAGCTTTAAGTATTACAAGTCTTATCGAAAAAAATTTTGGAAAAAAATTTTTAAATGTTTATAGAGATACTCAAGATTCTTTAGTTCTCGATATGGGAGATGAAGTTGTTAAAATAACGGCTTTACAGAAGAAGGATAATTTTAGTTTTTATGAATATTTCAAGAATAGTTCATTTATTTTAAAGCCTAATTTTGAAACGGTTTATTATACTGGAATAAAAAATTTATTTAATAAGGAAATTTTAATTACGGTTTTGGGACAGAAAAAGCTCGATGTTAAAGGGGTTAGTTATAAAGATTTGGCAAGAATTTATTGTAATCTTCGTGATGAAGGTTATGTGTGGAATGATGTGAAAATTCAGAATATTGGAAAAGATGGCAATAATGTTTTCTTATTTGATTATGGGGATGTGTTTAATAAAAAATATGAACCAAATTATTTAGAGAAGCTTAATTTTAATGCAAGTGTTTATCCAGTTTATAATGAAATTTACGATAATGTTTTAGCTATTAGAAGTAAAGTTACTGACCCTATGAAAAGGGAGAAGGTAATAGATAGGTATTTAGAAAAAGAGGGCAGGAAGCTTGAGGGCTATTATAAAAAATTAGACAGAAAAAGGTCAAGGGGAATGTTTTAAAGATATCAAGTAGATGTCTTTTTTTATTTATGAAAATTTATGTTATTGTTATTTAGGATAAAGTGGTTTATAATTATAATAGGTGATAGATATGAAAATAACGAGAGATATTAATCCTGAAATATTTAGAGAATACGATGTTCGAGCAGTATATGGTAAGGATTTAAATGAAGATGTTGCTTATACTATTGGCAAAGCTTTTGGTAGTTATGCACGAAAACATGGTGAAGGTAAAGTTGTTTTAGGGCATGATAATAGAAAGTCACATTCTGTGCTGTATCCAGCTTTGATGCAAGGAATATTAGATAGTGGAGTAAATGTCCTTAGTCTTGGATTAATTACGACACCAATGCATCATTTCGCCCAGCTTTATTATGATATTAACTGTGGAATAATGGTTACGGCTAGTCATAATCCTAAAGAATATAATGGATTTAAGTTTAGTATGAAAAAGGATGATTTACTGTATGGTGATGATTTACGGGAGTTTAAAAAATTTTTGGATAATTATGAATTTACCGATGGTAAGGGAATGGTTACGGAAGACGATTTAATGCCTGCTTATCTGAACTTGCTTAAGAAATCAATTGATTTAGGTGATAGGCAAATTAAAGCAGTTGTCGATTGTGGCAATGGAACAGGTAGTATTTTTGTTCAAAATATTTTAAATATGTTTAATATTAAATATGATTTACTTTATTGTGATAGTGACCCAGATTTTCCAAATCATATTCCAGATCCGGCAGTTAAAGAATATATGCATGATTTAGGCGAGAGGGTTAAAGAACTTGGGTATGATGTCGGTTTAGCAGTCGATGGGGATTGTGATAGGTGCGGAATGGTTTTAGAAGATGGAACTTGGATTTCAGCCGATTTGATTATGCTTCTATTTTACCGTGATTTAGCTCCGAAAATGGAAGTTAAAAAGGGTGTGTTTGATGTTAAATGTTCAAAGACGTTAATTGATGAAATTGAAAAATTAGGCCTTGAACCGTGTATGAATAGAACGGGTAGTGTATATTGCCGAACTTATGTCCAGAGTCATAATTTGGATTTTGGTGGCGAGTATTCAGGACATTTATTTTTTAGAGATAAGTTTTTAGGTTTTGATGATGGTTTTTATGGAATTTTAAGAATTATTGAACTGCTTTCAAAGACGGATAAAAAAGCAACAGAAATGTTTGAGGGTGTGAATAAATATTGTTCAACTGAAGAAATAAAAATTGAAGTTCCAGAAGAGAAGAAACAACAGATTGTCGAAGCAATGATTACATATGCGAATAGTAAAAATTATGAATATAGTTTAGTAGATGGAATTAGAGTTATATTCGATGATGGTTGGGCACTTATTAGGGCAAGTAATACAGGTCCACATTTAACGGTAAGGTTTGAAGCTCAAAGTACAAAACGTCTTAAGGAAATTCAAGAAGAATTTATGAATGAAATTAATAAAAATATGTAAGATAGGTTACATATTTTTTCTTTTGTATTGAAAAGAGGAATAAAATATTATATAATGATGTCATGCCGCAATAGTATAAAGGTATTACGAGGCCATGGTAAGGCTTTAATCGGCGTTCAATTCTCCGTTGCGGCACCATTTTGATAATTAACCGTTGAATTTCAACGGCTTTTTTAATGCACTTTATTAATTATTTACTAGAATTAGTTTGTTAGTTGTGGAAATTTTGTTTTTGCCTATGGGTTGTTGATTAAGTGGAAATATGGTATATTTTAGGTAGTTATAATATATGTGGAGGGAAGATATGGATAATTTTTATGTTAGAAAAGAAGCTTATTTAAACGCACTTGTGTTATCAAATGATTTAGAGGTTAAAAAAGCTTTGGAGAAAGCGAGAATAGAGGCAGTTTTAAAACAAGATTTTGATATAGAAAATAAAAATATATTAAGAGATTATAATAAACATTATTTGGATAGATTTGATTGGGTGATTATAGATGCGAATGAGGATTATAAAACTTATTTAGGATTTTGCTTTGCAATGGATAAACCGATTTATATTATTGCTAGAGAAGGAGATAAGATACAAGAAGAAATAAGCAACAAGGTAGATAGAATTATTTTTTATGAGAAGCCGGATGATTTAGTTAAACCTTTTTTAGAAATAAATAAAAATTTTCCGAGAATTATTTTAGCTTCGCAATCTGAAGTGAGAAAGAGACAACTTATCGAAGAGAGTATTCCTTTTGAGATAATTGTTAGCAATGCTGATGAAACTCCAGATGAGAGTAAAAATTTTAGGAATCAGTTAGCTGATATTTCAATGCGTAAAGCAATGAAGGTTTTTGATGAAACTTTGGATAGGGGACTTAGGCTTATAATTGCAGCAGATCAAAATATAGTTTTTGAAGATGTAATGTATGGGAAACCGAAAACATTAGATGAGGCTCGTTTGCTTATTATGAAAATGATGGGGTCAGAAGAAGTTTATGCTTATACTGGGAATGCGGTATTGTTGGCCGAAGGAGAGGATATTTTGCAAAGTATTAATGTGACTGATGTTTCACGAATGAGTGTGGATAAGATTACGGATGATGAGTTAGAAATCTATTTATCAGACGGGAAGTGTTTGACTTACTGCGGAGGTATTTCTATTTCTAATTCTAATTTTGTTCATCTTAAAGAAGGAAGAATGTCAACAGCTAGAGGTATGACTTTGGAATATGCTAAAGAACTGCGAAAGAGTCTTAGAAGGTAGAGGAGCTTATGGAAAAAATAAAAAATTATATAATTAATTTGGCTAAAATGGTAAATGAAAAGTATGGCAATATAATAACTGAAGAGATGATAAATCAAGCAATTGATAGATATTGTAAATTAAATGAAGATGAGGAAAAGATTATAAGTGATATTAACGGGGCGGTAAAAAAAGTTATAAATGATAAGTTGCAAGAAAATGGTTATAAAGATAATATTACTTATAGTAGGGCAACTGCTGCTTTGGATAAAGTTCTGAGGATGCTTGGTAAAGACAGTTTTAGAATTTTTATTGCTGGTGGGCTTGTTCCTTATCTGTTACTTGATGAGGATTCAAATAGGTTACATAGTGATATTGATACAATATGCTGGGCTGAAGATATGGATAAATTGCGAAATATTTTTAAAGCTTATGGACTATATAAAGATGAATGGGATAGCATTAATTATGTGACTAATGGAAATGATTATGGTTTTGAAATTGTAGTGGATGGAGTTCCTTTAGGAATTTATCCTTTTACTTATGAAAATGGTGTTTTGACACAGTTCTCTTATGATCCATATAGTAAAAAAGGTAAAATAAAAGAAATTCAATTAGAAAAAATATCGGATTATATAATGAGTTATAAAGCGGTTAATGGACAAGTTTATAATACTATGTCTTTGGAATATATTAGGATGACTAAAGATAAGGCACACCGAGAAAAAGATGTTCAAGATTTAGCTAAAATTTCAAAAACAGGATTATTAAGAGATGATGTTTTAAATAGAATACAAATGTATAAAGAAATAAAAAATGAAAATTTATCTAAAACAAAATAGTCATTTCGTGAATTGAAACGACTTTTTAGGTTTTATAATTTTTTAATCAACTAGTTCGGAATCTTGATATAAGATAACGTTTTTAGCGTTGTCTTTAATGGTTTTGATAATTTCGTTGTCATCATCGATTAAAATTATTTGCTTATCGGTATTTAAACTTTTTAAGTAATTTAATTTTAAATCTTTAGATGCGAGATTTGGGTGGCTTTCTTTAGATATTATGTTGCGGTTTTCTTTTTTAAAAAATGGAGCATTAACATCAAGCCAGTCATTTTTTTCTTTTATTTGATTATCTTTTTTACATATTGATAAGATAAATAATTCAGTGTTTTTAAGTTCATTTATTTTTTTTAAAGTGTTTATGTTAGTTTTAAGTGGCCTTTTGTTTGCAAAATCATATGGTTTTCCAATATCATAAGAGGCAATGACACCATCCATATTGACGTAAATTTGTAGTTTTTGATTTTCAGCTAAATTTTTAATAAGATTATAAAAGTGCATATAACAATCGTCCTTTCATTTTAATTATACCTCATTATGTGATAAGTTGGTTAAATTTAGGGAATAATTTTAAATTATTTTAAAAAATGATGTTATAATGGTAGTGTTATGATAGAGGGGTAGGCAAAATGATGTATATTATTTCACAGGTAATGGAAACATCTTCACTTATAGCAACTTTAGTTTCATATCATTTAAAGACTAAAAGAAATATTTTTAAAGTGATGTGTTTGGCAAATATATTAGATATAATTCATTATTTGTTTTTAAATGCCTATAGTGGTTTTGGAACTAAGATAATAGCTTTAATAAGAAATATTTTTATTTTAAAAAAGGAAAAATATAAAAAACTTGATAGTAGTGTTTTTCTAATTTTATTTTTAATTGGATATATTGTGATGTTTATTTTGACTTATAATAATATTTTTTCGATTTTACCTTTTTTAGCGGCAATTATATATATGATTGTAGTTTGGGATGGAAATGAATTACAAATAAAAAGGTGTGCATATATGTGCTACTACTTATGGCTTATATATAATATTTCTATTTTTTCGGTTGCTGGGGTTATATCAATTATTATTTCACTAATTTCAACTTATATTGCTTATTATAACGAAAAAAGGAGGGCTTTGGAATGATTAAAATATATAAAACAGATGAGAGTACTTTGAAATTAAGTAATATATCAAATGTGGAGCCACAGGCTTGGATTCATATGGTTGCGCCAACGAAAGAGGAAATTAATTTGGTAAGCGAGAAGACAGGTATTGCGAAGAGTTTGTTTGTCAAGGTTTTAGATGAAGAGGAAATTTCACGAGTTGAAAAGGAAGGAGAGGCAACACTGATTGTTGCAGATATTCCGTATATGGTAGATTATTCTGTTAAGAATAAATATAGAACGTTGCCACTGGGAATTATTGCTTCGAATGAGTATATAGTAACTATTTTACTTAAGGAAAGTAAATTGTTTGAAGATTTTGAAAATGGATTGGTTAAAGAATTTGATACAAGTAAAAAAACAAAGTTTACAATTCAGTTGTTTTTAAGAATTTCACAAGGATATTTAATGGCTTTAAATAAGATGAATAAAGATATTCAAAGAGAAGAAAAGATTTTAGCTAAAGCAACGAAAAATCAGGAACTACTCGAAATGCTTAATATCGAAAAGAGTTTGGTTTATTTTATGGGAGCTTTAAAATACAATAAAATAACTTTAGATAAGCTTTCTAAAGGAACAATTTTACCATTTTTTGATGAGGATGAAAGTTTACTTGAAGATGCTTTAATCGAGTGCAATCAAGCGATTGAGATGGCGACGATTTATAAAGAAATTATGGCTAGTACAACAGAAACTTATGCGAGTGTGATTTCAAATAATTTGAATGGAATTATGAAGTTTTTGTCAGCTATTACAATCGTGTTTTCTATTCCAACGATGATTGCTTCTTTTATGGGAATGAATGTACCACTCGGAAGGTTTGCAACGCACCCGGCTTCGTTTATAATTTTGGTTATTATTTCTTTAGTAGTCGCATTTATAATTGCTTACTGGCTTAAGAAAAAGGATATGTTTTAGTGTATAGTTATTACGCTTCTTTTCTTGGAAGAATGGTAATGATAAGTGATGGAAAATATTTAACTGGTTTATATTTTGAGGGTCAAAAATATTTTCCTGACATTACTAATTTTGTATTAAATGATAATTTGAAAATATTTAAAAAAGTTAAAGTGTGGCTCGATAAATACTTTGCGGGACAAAATATAAAAATAGACAAAAGTCTTTTTAGACTTTTGGGAACTGATTTTCAAATCTTAGTTTGGAATATTTTAACGGATATTCCTTATGGGAAAATGGTAACATATAAGGATATAGGAAATAAAATTTTAAGTTATAGAGGTGCAGTTTCTTATAGAGCAATAGGTAGGGCAATTTCTCATAATCCAATTTTAATTATGATTCCTTGTCATAGGGTGATTGGAAGTAATGGGAAACTTATAGGTTATGCAGGAGGTATAGATAGAAAGAAGAAATTACTTGAAATAGAACAATCTTTAGGATATTAAATTTTAATAAGCAATTACGAAAAAAGATTAAAATATCATTTTTTTCTTAAATAAAAAGGAAATTTTTCATCATATATATGATAAGATATTCGATAAATCAATATTTTTTAAATAAATTTATTTTTGCAACTTTTAGGATAAATAGATAAACTATATGGTATAATGAACTGTAGAAAGTGAGAAAAATGGGATGCTGAAAGTAGATAATTTAAAGAAAAAATTTGTTAGGTTTATAGCGAAAAATAAAAAGCAAGATTTTTATGCAGATAATGGAATAAGTTTTCAGGTTAAGGATGGGGAAATTTTGGGAATACTTGGTCCAAATGGAGCTGGGAAGACTACTTTGCTTAGAATGATTGCAGGAATTTTAGAACCAACTAGTGGAAGTATTTCTTTTGATGGGTTAAATTATAAGGATAACGAAATTGAAATAAAAAAGAGTATAGCTTATTTATCGGGAAATACTAAGATATACAATTATCTTTCAACTTATGAACTTTTAAAGATGTGCGGTGATATTTATGGCGTAGAAAAAGGTATACTTGAGGAGAGAATAAAGAGTATTGCTAAAAGACTAGAAATGAACGATTTTTTATATAACCGTATTGAAAATTTATCAACCGGCCAGACGCAAAGAGTTAATATTGCCAGATGTTTAATTCATGATCCTAAGTATTATATTTTAGATGAAGCAACGTCGGGACTAGACATTATTTCAAGTCAGATAATTTTAGATTTTATCAAAGAGGAAAAAGGTAGAGGAAAAATAATTTTGTATTCAACTCATTATATGGAAGAAGCTGAAAATATTTGTGATAGGGTACTTATGATAAATAAAGGTGAGGTTATTAAGGAAGGTACACCGGATGAGGTAAAGAAAAATACGAAAACAACGAATTTGCGAGATGCTTTTTTCAAACTGATAGGAGGGGCACATGAATAGTTTGGGTTGTATTTTAAAAAAGGAATTAAAGGAAGTTTTTAGAGATAAAAAATCACTTTCAATGATGCTTATTATTCCGATTTTTATTCCGCTTTTAGTGTTTGGGATGTCTGCTTTATTTGAATCAGAGGTTAATAAGGATATAAGTGAATACAATAGAATTGGATTTAGCTATGAGCTTAGTGATGAAGAGAGAGCTTTAGCAAAGAAAATGGATATTGAGGTTGTCTCTGAAGATGAAAGTAGTTTGCAAAATGATTATGAAAAAGGGAATTTAGATTTATATGTTATAAAAAATGGTAACGAGTATATTTTAAATGGTGATGATAACGAAACAACTAGTTATGCGATGGCCCTTACCGAAAATTATTTTAATGCTTATAAAGAAATTTTACAGAGAAATTATTTAGTTTCAAATAATATGGATGATATTACAAACATTATAACAGTTAAGGAAAATATTAGTTCAAAAGAGAATTTTTATGCTAATTATATAGTTAATTATGCGTTTTTGTTTTTAATTATGGCGATTACAGTGTCAGCTACTTATCCAGCGACGGATACAACGGCTGGAGAAAAGGAGAGAGGGACTTTAGAAACTTTACTTACTTTTCCAATTAAAAGTAAGGATATAATTGTTGGTAAGTTTTTAAGTGTAACTTTATCGTCAATTGTTACAGGATTAATAAGTTTGTTATTAATGCTTGGCTCACTTTATTTAGTAAATGGAATGTTTAAAATATATGATGGGGTTAATTTAATACTTTCACCAATGAGTATTTTATTTACAATTTTAGTAATAATTGCTTATTCATTTTTAATAAGTGGTTTATGTATTGCAATTGCTAGTAAATGTAAAACTTTTAAGGAAGCTCAAAGTGCTTTAACACCGCTAACATTTATTTCGCTGTTTCCAGGAATGATTGCTTTTATGGTAAATATTAAATCAACGATTTTACTTTCAATAATACCATTTATAAATTATACTTTGATATTTGAAGGAATTGTCAATGGCAGTGCAGATTTATTACAAGTTATTTTAATGTTTGGCTCAACGATAGTGATTATATGCGTTTTGCTTGGAGTAATTATTAAACAATACAAATCAGAAAAAGTATTATTTTCAAATTAATACTTTTTTGTTATATAATAGTTATGGGTGATGGTTATGAAACTAGAAAAATTACAAGAAATAATAGACAAGGCAAATAATATTGTATTTTTTGGGGGAGCGGGTGTATCGACGGAAAGTGGTATTCCTGATTTTCGAAGTAAGGATGGACTTTATCATATGAAGTATAAATATCCTCCAGAGGAAATTTTAAGTCATTCATTTTTTATGGATAATCCAGAAGAGTTTTATAAATTTTACAAAGATAAAATGAATAGTTTAAACGTTAAACCAAATATTTCACATGAGTTTTTAGCTAAATTAGAAAAAGCTGGTAAACTTAGGGCAATTATTACACAAAATATAGATGGATTACATACAAAAGCTGGAAGTAAAAATGTACTAGAGCTTCATGGAACGATTTATAAGAATCACTGCATAAAATGTAATAAGGAATATAGTGCAGAATATGTGTTTAATAGTGAGGGCGTTCCTTATTGTGAATGTGGAGGAATAATAAAACCAGATGTGGTTTTATATGAGGAGGCTTTGAATGATTTTACGGTGATGCAGGCGATTAATTATATAAAGCAGGCTGACGTTTTAATTGTGGCTGGGACAAGTTTAACGGTTTATCCAGCTAGTGGTTTAATTAGGTATTTTAGAGGAAAACATTTGGTTATTATAAATAGAGATACGACAGATTATGATAATATGGCGGAGTTGGTTATTCACGAAAAACTTGGAGATGTGTTTGGAAAATTAAAAATAAACTAGATTTTAATTAAATATTTGGTATAATATAGTAAAAAAATTTGGAGGCACTTTATGGAGAAATATGTTTTAAGTAAGATGTCAGATAAAAATTTTGCAAAAGCTGTATGTATGATTTTTTTACAAACAAGTTATAATAATTTGCAGTATCCCGAATATAGAAAATGGTTTTATACAGTGAATTTGCCAAGAATAATAGATGGTGGCGGTGATGTTATTTTTCATTTGGATGGGTTAGAAATTGTTAATTTAGCAGTTTTAAAAAATACAGATGAGAAAAAGATATGTACGCTTTTGGTTAATGAAGATTACCGAAAAAAAGGTTATGGACGGGAAATATTAGAAGACGCTTTTGAATATTTAGGTACAGAAAAGCCACTTATTACAATACCAGAGAAAAGATTATTAGAATTTTCTTCATTCGTAGAAGATTATGACTGGAATAATACAGGCGAAAGTGATAAGTATTTTAGCAAAGAATTAATATTTAATGGTAAGAAATAAAAAAATTCTCATTTGAGAATTTTTTGTGTGCAATAAATGGTCGGGAAAACAGGATTCGAACCTGCGATCTCTACGTCCCGAACGTAGCGCTTTACCAAGCTAAGCCATTTCCCGGACAAGATAATTGTATCACATTTTAGGATGTTTTGTTATTTAAAATGATATTTTTTAGATATTTTTACCTTCTCAACCTCAAGTTGAGATATTTTCAACTTCTTCGTTATTTTAAATTTTATTTTTTTGATTTAAAATTAAACTGTAGGAGGAATTAGAAGATGAAAAAGAAAAATATTATTATATGGGGTGTGGTTATTTTAGCTATAATTTTAATAGTAACAGGAGCCTTTGTATTTACAAGTAATAAAAATGAACTTCCTAAGCCAGAAGTAACTTCTGGACTTCGAGGAGAGTTTGGTATTGATAAAAATATTAACGAAAAAACAATTGATGATTATTTAGGTAGAGATGATTCTGTTTATAGAGATATGCGTATGCTTAAAGACCCTGGTAATTACGAGGCAATTGGAGGAGATAGTTATTTATCTGGGTTTGTGAAAGGGTTTGAGGTTGTTCCTTATCCTTATTTAGTAAATGTCTCTGGTCTTCCAAAAGAAGTTGGCGATACTTATAAAGGTAATACATTGTTTACAGAAAAGGACGGGGAGTATACAGCTAATTATAAAGAGTCAATGGATATTTTAGAGTATTTATTTCCTAAAGATAAAAATATATTTTTAATGTGTGGCGGCGGTGGATATGCTGGTCAAACTAAAGATATGTTAGTTAAATTAGGCTGGAATGCCGATAAGATTTATAATGTTGGTGGATACTGGTATTACGATGGTGACAATAATGTAGAGGTTAAAAATACAAAATATGGAAAAGCTTCTTATGACTTTTGGAAAGTTCCTTATCATGATATAGACTTTGATAGTTTACATAAGGCATAATGGATAAAAAGTTATTTGTTTTTGTTCCGATACTAATGGCACTAGCTTTATTGATAGTAGTGTTTCAAGGACAAAATACGCAAAAATTTGATTTAGATGATAAATATTATGGTAATGGAGCTTATGAAGAGATAAAGGCTAAAGAATTAAATAGTTTAATTGATAAAAAAGAATCATTTGTCTTGTTTGTCTATCAGCCAGGATGCATTAATTCAGCTAATTTTGAAAAAGTTTTAGATAAGTTTATTAATGAAGAAAATATTAAAATAGAAAAAATTGCTTTTGAAAGTTTAAAAAATACAAGGATAGGTAAGAAAATAAAATATTATCCATCATTTGCAATTTTTAATAAAGGAGTTATGGTAGACTTTTTAGATGCCGAATCTTCAAAAGATTTAAATTGTTATAGTTCTTTAGATGATTTTAAGAAATGGTTTACAAGTTATGTAAATTTAAAAGAGGTAAAAAACTCTAATAATGAAGTTCAAAAAGAAGAAAATAATGTTTCATTTAAGGAAGATATGTTAGAGAATATAAATTTAGATGACGTTTCTTACGACGAAGATAAGGTGAATATTTATTTTTTCTGGGGTAGTACTTGTCCGCACTGTAAAGAAGAATTTGCTTTCTTCGATGAAATAGAAGATGAGTACGGAAAATATTATAATTTACATGCTTATGAGGTATGGAAAAATACTGACAATTTAAAAATCATGAATACATTTGCCCAGGCACTTTCAGAAGAGGCAACAGGTGTTCCTTATACGATTATTGGAGATGAGAGTTTTGCTGGCTTTAGTGAGTCCAGTAAAGATGAATTTATAGAAGCAATTGTTTCTAAACATAAAAACAGTAAGGATATTTATTTTGATAAAATTAAATCTTAATCAAGTATATGGTTAAGATTTTTTGATAAAAAAATACTCGAGGTTTATAATTAATAAACTCCGAGTATTTGCCAATTTTAACAAATGAATTTTGATAGTATGTGTAAAAAAGATTTTTTAAATTTTTCTTTGATTATTATCATTTTTATTATCCTCATGCTTATAAGTTTATTATTTTTATTTAATAACTATAGTATAAGAAAAAGCACTCAATCATATTCAATTTCCTTTTGGCAATTTAAATATAACATATAATTTTAAATATAACAATAAGTTTAAAAATAAGTACAAAATTATTGATATATGAACAAATGTTTGATATAATTTACCCAGGGAATACTTTAATAACCTGAGTGCTTGCCAACTTCCAATTTAATAGTGAAGGAGGCTGATGATATGACTAAAAAAGACTTTTTAATTTCTTTTCAAATCATTATCATCATTTTATTAATTTTATTGTTATTTAAAAGATAATGATTTAAAAATAAAAGGCACTCAATCTTTAACGATTAAGTGCTGAACCACATTTTTGGTAAGTACTTAGGTATAATATTAAGTACTCCCTTTTATTATATTCAAGTTTCCTTGACATATACATTGTAACACAAAATAGTAATTTTAACAAGTTTTTGATTTGGCTTTTTTTGATATAATTTGTTATGAGGGATGCATTATGGAGGCACAATTTTTAGGTATTAAATATAAAAATGAAAAACCTTATTTTTTACTTTATAAAGATAAAATATTTATTGTTCCAGTAGATGGGAATATTTATATCAAAAAACTACCACAGGTTATATAGTTGATTTTAAGAAAAATTGAATCATCTTTTTTTATTTGTTATAATTTAAGTTAGAAAGGATAGATGATAGATGATAAAGCTAGTTTTAGTAAGACATGGTCAAAGTATATGGAATTTAGAAAATAAATTTACAGGATGGACTGATGTTGGTCTTTCTGAAAAAGGTATTTTAGAAGCAGAAGAGGCTGGAAAGATTTTAAAGAAAAATGGTTTTCATTTTGATTTGGCTTATACTTCAGTATTAAGACGGGCAATTGATACTTTAAATATTATTTTAAGAGAAATGGGTGAAGAGCCAGAAATAAGAGAGAGCTATAAATTAAATGAAAGACATTACGGGGCTTTGCAAGGGCTTAATAAAGATGAGACAAGAAAGAAATATGGTGATGAACAAGTTAGACTTTGGAGGAGAAGTGCAGAAGTAAGGCCACCTGCTTTAACGAAAGATGATCCAAGGTATCCTGGAAATGACCCGAGATATAAAGGCATTGATAATTTACCTTTAACTGAGAATTTGCTTGATACTGTTAAAAGAGTGGTAGAATATTATAACGAAGAGATAAAAAATAATTTGAAAAATCATCATGTAATTATTGTGGCTCATGGAAATAGTTTAAGAGGGCTTATAAAATATCTAGATAATTTAAGTGATGATGAGGTTATGGAATTAGAAGTTCCGACGGGAAAGCCAATTTGTTATGAATTTGATGATGATTTAAATGTAATTCGTCATTATTATGTTGAATAAATGTTAGTTTTTGAGTATAATACGCCATTGGAGGCGTTTTTCTGATGGAAAGAATTGATAGGCGTGATTTAGATTTATCTTCACTTCAAAAGGTTTCAGAAGGTGAAGAAGGTTATATTTATAGAGATGGAGATATGGCTTATAAACTTTTTAAAACAAGAAATTTAAAGATACTTAATGGCAAGGCAGAAAGCTTAAAAATGATGGATTTTCATATCATTATATGGAGTATTTAGCCAATAGAAACATGGTAACTATGGAAGTAAATAAAGATACGGATAGACTGTGTTTAATGCTTCTTTCACTTATAATGCCTTTTTATAATAAATGTTTTGATGATATCAGTTTCGAAGAATTTGAGAAAAAATGTGAAGATATAGAAGGACTTTCTATATTACATGATTATTTTGTGAAATTAAAAGAGGCAAAAGATAAAATACCTGATGTTCCATATGTTGGAGATGTTTTAGAGAAAAGATTGTTAAAATAAAAATGACAAGTAAATATCAACAATTTTGATTTAGCGAAAATATTACTTGTTTTTTTCTTTTTCTTTTGATATTATGGGTTTAGTTAAGGTAAAGGTGTAGATAAAATGAAAAAAATTATAGTAATAAGTTTATTTGTGTTAGGAATGATTTTACCTAATATAAATGTTAAAGCCGTATCTATAGGAGAAATCGAAGTTCCAACAGTAAATAGTGGGGATGGACTATACCAAGATCAATATGAAAACGGACGATATATTTATAGAGGACAAAATCCAAATAATTATATTGAATTTAATGATGAACTTTGGAGAATAATAGCTAAAGAAGCAGATGGAACATATAAAATACTTAGAAATGAAAATCTTGAAAATAGACCTTTTAATGAAAATGTGAATTCAAATGACTGGAAAACTTCAACACTAAATGCATATTTAAACGGAGATTATTATAATAGTTTAAGCGATGAAGCAAAAAAATATATAGTATCACATGATTTTAGAATAGGTGAGGTATCATCTAGTAATGATTTAGAAAGTGCCGTTAGTGAAGAAAAACAATCAATATGGAATGGCAATGTTGGTTTAATAAGCGTTAGTGATTTATTAAATTCAAAAATCGAAGTGAATGAATCGGAAACTTGGATGCAGGACAAAATAAATTTTATATGGAGGACTATATCACCTCAACCTTTTGGATTGATTTGGGTTGTAACAGGTGGAAATGGTTTTGCTTATTTAGATTATGACGGTTCCATCGCTTCACATGGTGTCCGTCCAGTAGTATTTATTTCTTCAGATTTAAAATTTGAGGGAGATGGAAGTAAAGATAATCCATATGTAGTTACAGGCATAATAGAAAATGAAACTATTACTGAGGAAGAAGAAAACAACGATACGAATAGTGAAAATAATACTCAAAATAATAATCAAAGCCCGCAGGTAGTCGAAGTTCCATCAACTTCTGCTTACGGGTCAATAATAATTGCAACTCTTGGAATAGTTTGTGTAATGGTATCAGTATTTGTTATGAAAAGAGTAACAAGTAAAAATTAATTTGAGCTTAATGGCTCTTTTTTTTTATTTTAAAATGTATTGACTTGTTTTTTTATTTGTAATATTATGAATATGTGAACATATGAACAAATATTCATATAATAAAATGAGGTGATATTTATGCATAGTAAGGAATTACTGAGTGGAGTAGCTTGTTTTTATAAAAATTTAGGTGATTTAACAAGACTTAGAATATTAGATTTACTTTTATCGGGAGAATGTTGCGTTGGAGATATTTCGAGTAAATTAGATGTAAGTCAATCAGCTGTTTCTCATCAACTTAGAATTCTTAGAAATTCTAATTTAGTAAAATCTAGAAAAAATGGGCAAATGGTTTTATATAGTATTGCCGATAGACATATCGAAACTATTTTAAGATATGCAACTGAACATATAAAGGAGATGATTTAATTTGAAAAAATTTATTAATTTTGATTTTGTAAGAATCATAATTAGTATTTTGTTTTTAGGACTTGCTTATTTATTTAAAGAAAATGGTACTTTATTTTTAATTTTATTAGTTCTAAGTTATATTGTGATAGCTTATGAGACCTTGTTTACAGCTTTAAAAAATATTTTTAAAGGTGAAGTTTTTGACGAGAATTTTTTAATGTCTTTAGCTACTATTTGTGCATTTTTTATAGGCGAATACGCTGAAGCGGTAATGGTTATGCTTTTATATGAAATAGGAGAATATTTATCTGATTTAGCGGTTAATAAGTCAAAAGCTTCAATTACTAGTTTAATGGATTTAAGAAGCGATTATATTAACTTGAAAATAGATGGTCAGGTTATAAAAAAGAAAACTAATGAAGCAAAAAAAGGTGATATTTTTGTAGTTTCACCTGGAGAAAAGGTGGCTTTAGATGGAAAAGTTGTTAAGGGCGAAAGCTATGTCGATACTTCTAGTTTAAATGGTGAGAGTAAGCCTTTAAAAGTAGGTAAGGGCAGTGATGTTATTAGTGGCTGGGTTAATAAGGATGGCTTAATTGAAGTTCAAGCAACATCTGATTTTAAAGATTCAACAGCTAATAAGATTATCGAACTTATCGAAAATTCTAATGAAAGAAAGACAAGTACAGAAAAATTTATTACAAAATTTGCGAGAATTTATACACCAATTGTAGTTGGTTTGGCTATACTATTAGTAGTGATTCCATGGCTTTTAGGATTAGATATTAATACTTGGATATATAGAGCTTTAGTATTTTTAGTTACTTCTTGTCCTTGTGCGTTAGTGATTTCGGTTCCTTTAGGATTTTTCTGTGGAATTGGAAGAGCTAGTAAGGAAGGTATTTTAATTAAGGGTAGTGAGGAGATTGAAAGACTTACACATATTAAGGCAATTGTGTTTGATAAGACAGGAACAATTACAAAAGGGAATTTTGAAGTTATAAAAACGTGCACAGATGTATCGAAAGAAGAAATTTTAAGATTGGCAGCTTATGCTGAAAGTTTTTCTAATCATCCAATTGCTTTATCTGTAAAAAGAGCTTATGATAAGGTGATAGATAAGAGTAAAATAGAGGATTTTAAGGAAGAAGGAGGCTATGGAGTTTTTGCTAAAATTGAAGGGAATGAGGTTTTAGTTGGAAATGAGAAGTTGCTTCAAAAACATAAAATCAAATATGAAAAAGATGGCGATGTGGGTACTTTAGTGTATGTTGTTTTGAATGGTAGATGTATTGGACATATTGTAATAGGAGATGATATTAAAGAGGAGGCTTATTCGCTTACGAAAAATCTATCTAATTTAGGTATTAATAATGTGATTATGCTTTCTGGCGATAATATAGATATTGTATCGGACGTTTCAGGAAAGGTTAAGATTAAAACGTATTTTGCTAATTTACTACCAAATGATAAGGTTGAAAAACTTAATAAAATTAAGGAAGATAATTTTACCGCGTTTGTCGGTGATGGTATTAACGATGCACCAGTAATAAAGTTTTCCGATGTTGGTATCGCAATGGGTGGTATTGGTTCTGATGCAGCAATTGAAGCTAGTGATGTTGTTTTAATGAATGACGATTTAAATAAATTACCGCTTTCTATAAAAATTGCTAGAATGACAAAAAAAGTGGTTAGAGAAAATATTATTTTTGCATTGAGTTTTAAATTTTTAATGTTAATTTTGGCAGCTTTTGGATTTACTAGTATATTTTTGGCAGTGTTTGCTGATGTTGGGGTAACACTTATTTCAATTCTAAATTCTCTTCTAATAATGAAAAGGAGAATTTAATTTGAATGAATGGATTATTGTTATAGGTTTATTAACGCCTTTTATAGGTACTTGTCTTGGTTCTTCTTTGGCGCTTTTTATGAAAAAAGAACTTTCTTCGAAGATACAGAAACTTCTTTTAGGGTTTACTGCCGGAATTATGGTGGCTGCTTCAATTTGGTCACTTTTAATTCCAGCAATTGATATGAGCCTTGGAATTAAATGGCTTCCACCTTTAGTAGGATTTTTACTCGGTATATTTTTCTTACTATTACTCGATCATATAATTCCACATTTGCATATCGAAAAAAGCGAACCAGAAGGACCAAAGACAAAATTAAAGAAATCAGCTATGTTAGCGTTAGCTGTGACTTTACATAATATTCCCGAAGGAATGGCAGTGGGAACTATTTTAATTGGTTTGATTGCGGGAAGTGATATTACAATTTATGCAGCAATTGCTTTAACAATAGGTGTAGCAATTCAAAATATTCCAGAAGGGGCGATTATTTCAATGCCAATGAGGAATGCGGGAAGTTCCCGAAGAAAAGCTTGTTTATATGGAATTTTATCAGGATTTGTAGAACCGGTGGCAGGATTTATCACAATAATGTTTGCGAGTTTGGCTGTGCCGGTTTTACCATATTTACTTGCTTTTGCAGCTGGGGCAATGATATATGTGGTTACGGAAGAGCTGATTCCATCGTCGCAATATGGTAAGCATACGGATATTGGGACGATTGGACTTGCTTTAGGTTTTGCTTTGATGATGGTATTAGATGTTGCTTTGGGATAATTTTTCTGTAAAAAAGAAGTTCGAACAAGTGTTATTCGAACTTTTTTAAATTGGAACATTTACTTCTTTTTTGTTAAGACGTAAGGTTTATTATTTCTTTCATCAGGTTTTATTAATGAAATACCTGAGTATTCGCCGGCAAAAATTCTGAATAGGGCACTGCTAATGCAGTCATCAAAGATGGCTTTTAAACTTCTTGCTCCACTATGTTTTTCAATGGCTAGACTGGCAATATATTCAATGAATTCATCGTTAAAATCGAAATTTACATTTAACATTTCAAATAGCTTTTTATATGTATTTAATGGACTGAAATCAGATTCTTTTAGAATTTTTATCATGTCTTCTTTTGATAGGGGATTCATTGCAATTGTTTTGGAAAATCTTCCCATTAATTCTCTCATAATTCCGTATTTTATGAAATCATTAGAACTTAAATTTTTATAATCATCACTATCTGTAATACCTGTAAAAGCACCCAAGCCGACTATAGTTAATTTTGAGGTGTCGAATTTCTTGTCATCAAAATAGAATAGGGAGCCATCAAGTAATTTTAACAAAGATCTTTGGACTCCTAGCCGGGAGACGTGGGATTGATTATCTTCGCTTTTTTCGGCAAGTTTATCAAATTCATCAATAACTAAAATGCCTTTTTCGGCGAGTTTTATGTTCTTGCCTGCGGCAAGATATAAATCTTCAAGCATATCAGTGACTTTTCTTCCGACGTAGCCGGTTTCAGAAAGAGAAGTTGCATCTTCAATGACTATAGGGACATTATAAATTTTAGAGATTCTTTTTAATATTTCGGTTTTTCCAGTTCCAGTAGAACCATAAATTAAAATGCTTTCTTTTAATTTGGCAATCAGATCAGTATCTAAGTCAGAATTTACAACTTTTTGATTTTTATAAAGAGCGGTTAATATTTGCATTATTTGTTCATCTTGAGAAATAATGGTTTGTTTTATTGCCGAATACATAGCGGAAATGTCACTACTGTTTTCAAGTAAATTTTCATCAAAATCGGTTTGTTTTTCTTTTTCTAAATAATTTATTAAGTCTTCATTTTTTATAGGATTTAAAGTTTTATCATTTTGACTTCGAAAATAATATTTAGCTTTGCTAGATATTTCTTTTTCTCTCATTTTATTAAAGTTTACAATATTATTATTATGTTCTATAGTTTCTTCAAGGTCTTGATTTATAAAAATATATTCTCTTTCGTTTTTATCGTTAGTTAGTTTTGAGGCATATATTCCGCTATAATTTCCACTTGTTACATTGTATAATTTGCTTCCGTTTACATTAATAAAGGAAATACAAGTGGTATAGTCAACAAGTTCAAATATTTCATATTCTTTATTTTGATAGTTTACTTGCTT
This sequence comes from uncultured Bacilli bacterium, assembly GCA_944358545.1. Taxonomy (GTDB): domain Bacteria; phylum Bacillota_I; class Bacilli_A; order RF39; family UBA660; genus Coprosoma. Next base: position 69,642 of record CALVRJ010000001.1, read on the forward strand.
TTTCTTAAGTAAATATCCTATATTAATTTTTGCCATATATAATCATTCCTTTAATATGTGTATTATAACATATTTATTGAATTACTAGTAAGGTAAAGAAATTTTAATTTTTTTTCACAAAAAAAAGGAAATCGATATGTTTTTGTCGTATGTGTTTATTAGGAGGGTATTTTTATGGAAATAATAAACACAAAAGATTTAGGAAAAAAATATTTAAATGGCGAAGAAGAATTTATGGCCGTAAGTGGTGTCAATTTAAAAGTTCAAAAGGGAGAATTTGTAATTATTTTAGGTAAGAGTGGCTGTGGGAAAAGTACGCTTTTACATATGCTTGGGGGGCTTGATAAGCCAAGTACAGGCAATGTTTTTATCAATAATACGGATATTTATAAGTTAAGTGATAAAAGTCTTACGATTTTTAGAAGAAAATATATCGGTTTTATTTATCAATTTTTTAATTTAATTCCGTCTTTAACGGTTTATGAAAATATTGTTTTGCCAGCTTTATTTGATGGAAGACGGATTGATGAGGTGAAACTGGATAATTTACTTAAAACATTAGATGTTTTAGAAAAGAAGGATTTTTTGCCAAATGATTTATCTGGTGGTCAGCAACAGAGAGTAGCTATTGGAAGAGCAGTGATAAATAAGCCAAAAATTATTTTAGCTGATGAGCCAACCGGAAATCTAGATAGCCGAAGTTCAAATAAACTAATGAAGTTGCTGGCTTTTTATAATAAGAAATTTAAACAGACAATTATTATGGTAACTCACGATGAGGAGCTTGTAAAATGGGGAACAAGAGTTATTACAATGGCTGATGGGAAAATAATCAAGGATGAGAAAATTGTTAAAAATACTAGTAAAAAGCCGGCTAAGAGATAAGAAAGAACTTGTAATAAGTTTACTTAGTATTGTTTTAGCTAGTGTTTTGATGTTTACGGTTGCTCTTGTTTTTTCGGCGGTTCATCATTGTTTGATAAAAACAGTGAATAAAGGTTATACGGTAATTATCGAAGGCAAGTTAAAGGGATATGATAATTATTTGAAAAATGGTGATTATTATTTTAATTTTAGGCCTAAGGATGTTTATGAAAAAGTGGAAAGTATATGTGAGAAGGGCGTTTGCAATAAAATTATTTATAATAATAAACTACTTTCACTTTATGGAATAGGTGATGATAATTATTTAAAGACGATTAAAAATATACTTGTGTTTATATTAGGAATTATTGCAGTTTCTGTTTTTTTGATAATTTATAATTCTTTTAAAGTTAGTTTTAGTAAAAGAAAAAGTGAAATTATTATAATGAAGGCAATCGGACTAGAAAGTGGGAAGATTATAGCCATGTGTTTGTTTGAACAAATTATTATAAGTTTACTTGGAATTTTATTTGGCTTTGTTTTGGCTTTATTTTTGACGGATGGGTTAATTTTAATTTTAAATGAATTACTTAAGGAAATTATTAAAGAAGATATAAAAATATATTTTAATTTTAGTTTTATTTTAATTTCTTTGCTTTTTATAATAGGTGTTAGTTTTATATCTTGTTTTTTGGCAGTTTTAAAGATTAGAAAGTATCAGATAATGGATATTTTCAGAGAAAAAGCTTCAAATAATATAACTATAAGTTATAATATAAAACAAAATATTCCTTATTACTTTGCTAAAGCAAATTATGTACGAGACAAGAAAAAATTTAAACCGCTTATTATGTCAATATTTCTTTTTACTTTTTTAGCTGGAGTATTTAGTTGTTTTTTAGGTTATGTAAATAAAGGCGTAACAGAATATGTGATTAGTCCAGATTATGATGTTAGTATTAGTAGCTTAGATAATATAAATTATATGAGAAATGATATTAAGGCAAGAAAAAGCGTCGGTTTTAAAAGCTGCGAGGATGTAATAAAAATTCAAGAGGTTAATTATAAAACATTAATAACTAATCTTGGAGGAGATGGGGTGATAAACCGAGTTTATGATGTCAGAGAAATTTCGGGAAAATTTCAAAAGGTGAATGAGAAGTTGTTTAATAAGAATATTAGTCTTAGCTTGAATGGAAAAAATTATGATTTGGTATTAAACGATAATATTCCATTTGGTTTTAAAGATAAACTGAAAGAGGGTAATTTAGTCATTAACTTGGATGAGAAAAATTTTAATGAAGTGTGCGATAGATATAATTATAATTTGATTTTAAATACCGATGAGAATATAGATGAATATTTAAGTAGGAAAAATGTAAGTTATTTTAATGCAAAAAAAGCAAGAAGGATTACAAATAATTTAATTTTAGGTATTAATTTAATGTTATATGGAATGGTGTTTTTAATTTGGCTAGTAATTTTGTCTTCGACGATAAGTATTTTATCTTTAAGTATGGATTTTAGACGAAAGTATTTTGCTGTTTTAAAAAGTTTAGGTTTTACAGAAGCTTTTAAAGTTTTGGTTTACGAAAGTTTAAATATTACTTTAAGAGGTTTTATTTATAGTGTGCCTTTTATATTTTTAGCTGATAGATTTTTATACGAATGTGCTTCTTTAGTTTTTAGCGATGTTTCTCTAATTTTAAATTTACCTTTTTTATTCATTAGTGTAATTTTTAACTTTTTTATGATTTTATTAATTTTTAGTTTTATGCATAAGAGTTTTTTTAAGAAAAGTTTAGCTAGTAATTTAAGGTAAATGATTGACATATGTAAAGGTGATAATTTATAATTTGGGTAGAGAGGTAGGGTTTTATGATAGTAGATAGAAATAAAGCACTGGAAAAGATAGAAGATAATCCAGAAAATTTTAAGTTTTGTTCAGATGAAATAAAAAACGATCCGAATTTTTTCGACCAGGCAATGGGCGTTTTGGGAAGAGAATGTGATTATTATGTAAGTGATGCGATAAGTGATTTAATCCCGAATGCCGGCGAGGGAATTACAAATAACGAGAAGTACATTGGTCATTTATTAGATGAGATGAATATGGATGATTTAAAGTACGTAAGTTTAAAACTGAAGAATAATGAAAATTTTATGCTTAAGGCGATTAAAACTGATGGGACAGCAATTTTATATGCAAGTGATAATCTTAGAAATAATAAAACCTTTATAATTAGGGCAATAAAAGTAAATTCTGTTGTTTTTAAATTTTTAAGTGAAGATGAGAGAAGTAACACAAAGATTATAAATGTGGCAGTAAAACAAAATCCTGAAATGTTTAAGTATATAGGTTCAAATTTGTTTAATTCAGTTAAGTTTGCTTTAAAAATGATTCAGTATGAGCCAAATGTTTTAGGTTATGTTAATGATAAGTTTAGAAGTGAGTTAATACTCGAGTTAGTTAGAGCTGATGGAAGAATGTTCAAATATGTGAACGCTAGTGATAAAAGAAATGAAAAATTGGTGGTTGCAGCAATAGATAATAGCCGGGGTATTGCTTATGATTATGCGGATGCAAGGCTTAAGAAAAGTCCTGAGTTTTGCAGGTTAGTTATAAAAACACTTGGGGATGATATGGAAAGACTTTATAACGGGATATATAAGCAGATTATAAATATAGCTAATTCAGATGATGAGAGAAAATGCGAACCAAAAAAGACTTTAACGAAAAAATAGTTAAAGTTTTTTTATTTGACTTTCTAGTCTTGTGGAGTGTTATAATTTGCTTAAGTGAGGAGGGATTGTGTATAATTAGCGTAGGTGATACTCATGCTATATAAGATAGGTGACTTTTCTAAAATAACGGATACTCCTGTTAGGACACTGCGTTTTTATAGTGATATTGGTCTTTTAGTACCAGAAAAGGTAGATATTTTTACGGGGCATAGGTATTATGGTGATGCACAAATTAAGAGTCTTAAGTTAATTCAAAAACTTAAAGATTTGGGTTTTTCACTTGATGAAATTAGGAATAATATGAATAATCTGAGTGATAGTGTGTTACTTCGGAAAAGAGCTGAAGTTATGAATGAGATAGATGAATGTAAAAAGAAAATTAAAATGATAGATGAATTTAGAAGTCAATTGAAAGGATGATATTTATGAAAAAAACAAATTTAATTATTGGAAGAACAGGTAGTTATAAGACAACAGGTATTTTATTTAATGAGGTAGTAAGGTTAATAGAAAGTAATGAGAGTTTAATTATTTTGGATAAAAAGGAAGAGTATTTTAAAACATTTAAGGAAAGGTTTGATAAAAGTGGTTATAAGACTTTAGTTTTTAATTTAAAGGATGCCTATAAGAGTAATACTTTTAATCCACTTAGATTACCTTATAAGTTTTATAAGGATGGGAATAAAGATAAAGCGGCCGAACTTATAAGAGAACTTGGAACAGAAATTTTTAAGGATGATAATAAAAATTCGGATCCTTTTTGGAGTAATGCAAGTATTAATTTCTTTACATCATTAGTTTTACTTTTGTTTAAAGAAGCTAAGGAAGACGAAATTAATCTGTATAGTGTTCAGTTAATGGTAAGTGCGACTACGAAAAATGGTGGAAAAGAGGTCAAAAATTATTTTGATGGTTTAGATCCACTCGATATGGTTTATATGGCTGGTGCAGGTACAGTATATGCGCCTGCAGAGACAAAAAGCAGTATTATTTCTGTTATGAATCAAAGGTTAAATGTATTTTTTGTCAAAGAGCAGCTTTTAAACAATTTAGCTTTTGACGAGATTGATTTGAGTAATTTACCCGAAAAAGTAGTAATATTTATAATATGCGATGATGTATCACAAAGACTTGGAAATGTTTTGATAGATCAGGTGGCTAGTTTAAATAAAAGAATAGATTTTATTTTAGATAATTTTGATGGTGTTTTACTTGGTTCTTTGAGTAATTTATTAGATGGAAATAATAAGGTTTATGTTGCTATCAGAAATAGGGAGGAATTTGCCGAGGTATATGGAAATTATATGGAAGACAAGTTTGAGAATATAATGGACGAGATAAAACCTGAAGAAAAGTTGGAAGTAGGCAGGTGTGAAGATTATCCTAAAGCTTCATTTAAAAAGGTAAATTATTTCGATGCAGTTAAATTTTTTTCAGAAGGTTATGTAAAAAATAAGCAAGAAAATAATTTTATAGATTTTGTAAACAAAGAAATAAAAAGAATAGATGATTTCGATGTTAAGTAACTAAAAAGGCATTATAGTGTACTCTGTAATGCTTTTTTAGTCAATGGCTGAGTTAATGTAGATTTTCTATTTTAATTGACTTTGGTTTATTTTAAATGTATGATTGTTTTTATAGGCGGGTTTTATGAAAAAAGTTACTGACAAAGAACAAATGATTTCTTTAATAAAAAAGGATAATACTTTAAATTCTATTTCTGATGATGTGATTATGCTTGCACCTACAATTCTTACAAAATCTTCATTAAAATATGCTAGTTCAGAACTTTGTGATGATGAAGAAATCGTTCGTTTAGCTATTGAAAGAAGTTATGGAAAAACATTAAAATATGCAAGTAAAAGACTTCGCGATAATGAGGAAATCGTTCGCTTAGCTATTAAAAGAAGTTATGATGCATTAAAGTATGCAAGTAAAAGACTTCGCGATAATGAGGAAATCGTTCGCTTAGCTATTGAAGAAAGTTATGGCTTGGCTTTATGTTATGCAAGTCCTAGGCTTAAATATAAGGATAATATGATAAAACAGGCAATTGAGAGTCCTGATGTTTTTCCTGTTGGAAATTTTGAATTATATTCTTTACAAAAGAGGGCTTATATTATTGGTGTTTTAAAAGAATTTGTTAAGGGCAGAGAAAATGAACCTAAGCACAAGAGAAAAAAATGTAAGGTTTTAATAAAGAAACATTAAAGTTTCTTTTTTTCTTTAATTTAATATAATATGACAAAGGTTTACTCTGAATATTTTTAAACCGCTTTGAAAAGAAAATGTGGTGTGATATAATTAGATAAGGATGTGATGCGGATGCGCGTTATTATAAGTGCGGGAGGTACTGGAGGTCATATTTATCCAGCTTTGGCAATAATTAAAAAGATTAAAGAGAAGGAACCTGATAGTGAGTTTTTATATATTGGAACTCATAATAGAATGGAAAAAGATATTGTTCCAGAGAAAGGTATTCCTTATGAAGCTATTGAAATGTATGGCTTTAACAAAAAAAATTTATTTAAAAATTTTAAGACAGTAAAATGTTTGCTACAAAGTTTTAAAAAGTGCAAAAAAATAATTAAAAATTTTAATCCAGATATTGTAATTGGAGTAGGTGGATATGTGACCGTACCTGTCATTGTCAGTGCGAAAAAGCTTGGATATAAAACTTTTTTACATGAACAAAACAGTTTACCAGGAAAAAGTAATAAGTATTTAGCTAAATATAGCGATTTAATCGGTGTTTCATTCGAAAGCAGTATTAAAGCTTTTCCCGAAGGTAAAGCAGTTTTAACTGGTAATCCTTGTAGTGAAGATGCTCTTAATGTTTTACCGGTTGACAAGAGAGAACTAGGCCTTAGCTTAAATAAAAAACTTGTTTTAATTGTAATGGGTTCACTTGGAGCTGGGAGAGTTAGTGATTATTTAAAAAGCGAACTTAAAAGGTTTAAAGATAAAGACTATGAGGTTTTATTTATAAGTGGAAAGAGTTCGTACGATAGGGTTAAGGCCGAAAAATATCCTGATAATGTGAAGATACTTCCTTTTTATGAAGGATTAACAAGAGTTATGAAAAAGACTGATTTAATGGTTTCTAGAGCAGGGGCTTCAACATTAAGTGAAATCGTAGCTTTAGAAGTTCCAAGTATTTTAATTCCATCACCTTTTGTAGCTAATAATCATCAGTATTATAATGCTTTAGATTTAGTTCAAAAAGGTGGGGCAGAGATGATAGAAGAATCATCATTAAAGGATGGCGTTTTAGTAGAGGCAGTCGATAAGTTACTTAAGGATAGGGATAAGCGATGGGCGATGAAAAAAGCTTTGAGAGGAATGCAAATAAAGGAAAGTGCGGATATAATATACGATAAAATAAAAGAATTAATAAGGTGATATAGATGGCTAAAAGGAAGAAAAGAAAACTAAAATTAGTCAGAGTTTTATTTTTGATTATAATTATTGGTTTAATTTTATATGGGGTAAGTTTAATTTTAGATTTAAAGGTTAGTAATGTAATTGTTAAAGGTAATACATTTTATAGTGATTGGGAGATTATAAAAATGGCTGATTTGGATGATTATCCACCGACTTTTGAGAATCCAAGTACGGTTATTGAAAGAAGACTAGAGGATGATGATTATATAAAGTCAGCGCATGTCAGCAAAAGGTGGTTTACCCAGGTTGTTATCGACGTTGATGAAAATATGCCACTTTTCTATTATTTACCAAAGGAAAAAACGATTTTAGAAGATAAGAGTGAGGTTTCAGATAATTTTCCAGTGCCGACGGTTATAAATTATGTACCAGACAAGATTTATAGTAAGTTTGTCAAGGCAATTAGTAAAACTGATTACGATATAGTTAAAAGAATTTCCGAGATTAGATATGATCCAAATGAGGTTGATACTGAAAGATTTTTCCTCGTGATGAATGATGGCAATTATGTGTATTTAACATTGCAAGGTTTTGATAAAATAAATGATTATTTAGATATTATTAAGGAATTTGATAATAAAAAAGGAACTTTATACTTAGATTCAGGTGAATATTTTGAAGTAAGAAGCTAATAGTTAGTTTCTTTTTTTAGTCAAGAGGTAAAAGCTAATTTTTATTTTTTCTTGACATTCTCTTTTCATTTTAAAAAAAATATAGTATAATTACATGTAGACTGTAGGAGGATGATGGTATGAAGCATGTATATGCAAGTATTGATCTCGGTAGTGATACGATTAAACTTGCGGTTTGCGAACTTTATTTAGGCCATCTTAATTTACTTGCAGCGGTAAGTATGCCGTCAGAGGGAATTAAAAGAGGACTTATTGTAGACCCTGAACTTGCAAAAAAGTCTATTTCAAAAGCATTAAACGAGGTTCAAGACATGCTTGGAGTAAAGATAGAAAAAGTTATCGCCACGGTCCCTAGTCACAACGTTGATTATAAAATTATTAAGGCGACGGTTCAGCCTGAAGGTGATTTGATTACTAACAAAGATATAATGAATATTTATAAGGCGGGAATCAAGCAGAATATTTTACCTAATGAAGAGTTTGTAACAGCGGTTCCTATCGATTTTAGGATAAATGAGAAAACGATAATGAAAGATCCTAAAGGTTTTCCTGGCAAGTCTTTGCTAGGAAGGGCAATGATGATTACAACGCCAAAGAAAAATGTTTATTCAGTGGCCAGTGTGATTGAAAGTTTAGGAGTTGAACTTGCCGATATTTCGGTTGGGTCAGAATGTGATATAAGTTGTTTTCGAAATGAAGAGATCGATAAAAGAATAGGTGTTGTTATAAATATTGGGGCAGAAATTACTAGTGTGAGTCTTTATAGTAAGAGTATTCCAGTTAGAACAAAAATAATTGGTGCTGGAGGGAAAGATGTCGACGAAGAAATTGCTTATACTTACCATATAAGTTTAAAAAATGCCAGACGGGTAAAAGAGACTTTTGCTTTGGCTCATGTTCATAATGCTGGGGCGAACGATGTTTATGAGACTTTAGATGTGAATGGTAAAACGATTCAGATAAGGCAAAAAGATGTTTCAGAAATTGTTTCTAGTCGTCTTAATGAAATGTTTGAACTGATAAAAAATGAGATTAATAGCTTAACAAATAAACCGATTCAGTATATAATAGTAACTGGTGGCATGAGTAATATGCTAGATATTGAATACTGTTTACGGGAAAATTTTGGAAGTATTGCTAGTAAAGGTAAAGTAAAACTTATAGGTGTTAGAAATAATAAATACAGCACGGTTATTGGCAATATTATTTATTTCCTTAACACTCTGAAGCTTAAGGGTTTGGATTATTCGATGCTAAGTGAAGATGAGATGGATAGAGTTTCATCGCCGGCAAGTAATATACCGGATAGCGTAAATGGAACTATGTTAGGGAAGTTATTTGGTTACTTTTTTGGTGAATAGGAGGATAACAAATGATAGGAGTAGAAATGGATCAACTTGCAAAAATAAAAGTAATAGGGGTTGGCGGTGGCGGCTGCAATGCTGTTAACCGAATGATAGAATCAGTTGAAGGAGTAGAATTTATTGTGGCAAATACTGATTCACAAGTTTTAAATAATTCCTTAGCAGAAAATAAAATTCAAATTGGAGAAGAACTTACACATGGACTTGGAGCCGGAGCTAATCCACAAATCGGAAAAGAAGCGGCACTTGAATCTAAGACAGAACTTGAAGAGGCTTTAAAAGGTGCTGATATGGTATTCATCACTTGTGGTATGGGTGGTGGAACTGGTACAGGTGCTGCTCCAGTTATAGCTGATATCGCACAAAACTTAGGTGCTTTAACAATAGGAATTGTAACAAAGCCTTTCTCTTTTGAAGGAAAGAGAAGAATGAATCAAGCACTTGCTGGAATTGAAGAACTAAAAAAACACGTCGATACTTTAATTGTTGTACCAAATGATAGACTTAGAGAGATTATCGATAAATCAACACCACTTTTAGATTCATTTAAAGAGGTTGATAATGTTTTAAGACGTGGTGTTCAATCTATCTCTGATTTGATTGCTTGTCCAGGACTTATTAACTTGGATTTTGCCGATGTGAAAGCAGTTATGGAAAAACGTGGTAATGCACTTATTGGTATTGGTGCCGGTGTTGGTGAAGATAGAGCTGTTGAAGCAGCTAATCAAGCAGTTTTGAGTCCACTTTTAGAGACAAGTATCGATGGAGCTACTGATGCGATTATTAATGTTACAGGTGGTCCTAATTTGACTTTGTTCGAAGTTGAAGAGGCTGTCGAAGCGATTAGAAAGTCTGCAAATACAGATATTAATACGATATTCGGAGCTGTTATTAACGAAAACTTTACCGATGAAATTATTGTAACGGTTATTGCAACTGGTTTTGATAAGAAAAATGAGGAAAAAGAGGATGACAGTATTAGTAAAATTGTCGGCCTTGACGATGATGATACAGTTATTCCAGCATTCCTTAGAAGAAGAAATGGTGATTATTAGGATACAAGAAATTGTATCTTTTTTTGTTTAATATAGGCTTTAAAAATTACGAAAAAAATAAATTTCGTAGTTTTTTTAATATTTTTAAAGAAATTTTTAAAATAAAAAGGAAATAAGAAATAAATGTCGTATATATATTATAGAACCATATTATGACAAAATAATAATCTTTTTTAAGTTATATTTTTATTGGTGATAGTATGAAAAGATATCTTTTTCCGATTGTAACATCGTTGATTATCGGTTGTATGCTTAGTTATTTTATAATAAGTCAGTATGATGATATGGATAGTTTGGCTGTTTCTAGTAATGCGGAGACTTTATATTATATTCAAAGGGGAGCTTATTCAGATAAGGCTAATATGGAAAATAATATGAAAGATTTTGAATATTATATTTATAATGTTGAAGATAATTTGTATCATGCATATATTGGTATAAGTCAAAGTAAGGATAATGCTTTAAAGATTCAAAATTATTACAAAAATTTAGGATTTGAGACGGAGATTAAAGAAAAAGTTACAGATAATACCGATTTTATAAATATTTTGAAGCAATATGATGAACTTTTAAGTGCGACGTCATCAGATGAATCGATTAAAACAATATGCAATCAAGTATTGAGTAGATATGAGGAGTTGGTAAATGCAAAAAATTAAAATGAAAGAAGTGCCACTAAATGATAGGCCAAGAGAGAGGCTTAAAAGAGTAGGAGTTAGTAATTTGAGTGATGCTGAGCTTTTGGCAATTGTTTTAAAAACAGGCAATAAGGAAATGTCAGTTAAGGAATTTGCCAGTTATTTACTTAGTTCAATTGGCGGGGTCAAAAAACTTAAAGATATAAATTATTATGAACTTTTAAAGTATAAAGGTATTGGTGAGGCTAAAGCTTGTATGATTTTGGCTATTTCGGAGCTGGCCCGAAGAATTAATATGAAAGTTGATAATATTAAAAAGGTTAAGTACAAAAGCCCTGAAATGATATTTGATTATTATAAGGATAAAGTAAGTAATAATCAGGAAGAATTTTATTGTTTATATTTAGCGGCTAATAATACAATAATTGAAGAAGAACTTATTTTTGTTGGAACAGTTAATCATAGTATGGTTCATCCAAGAGATGTGTTTAAAAAAGCTTATGAGCTTAATGCTTCCTATATTATTTGTGTACATAATCATCCAAGTGGAGATACGAGACCGAGTAAAGATGATGAAAATGTAACACTTAGACTTAGACAAGTTGGTTTATTGACAGGAGTGAGGCTATTAGATCATATAATAATTGGAAGGGATAATTATTATAGTTTTATGGAAAGTGGTAAAATGTAAAAGCGGATAATTAGAGAAATACATTTTTTGAAAAAATTAGGTTTTCATTCTTAGAAAAATATATTATAATCTTATTAGGTGATTTTCAATGTACAGTAAAAAGAAACAATTTGACAGAAGATATTTACTTATTTTAGCAGTTGTTATTATTGCCTTAGTATTAGTTGTACTTTCAGTGGCTTTAAAAAAAGATAGAAATTTAAACTTTTTTGAAAGATTTGCCAAAGATACTGGAATGATTGTTTTAAAAGTAGCGTATTCACCTTTTAATTTTGTCAAAGAGCAAATAGCTGAAATGCAGGAAAAAGATAATTTATATGAAAAATATAAAGAATTAAAAGAAAAAGAAGACGAAATGGATAGTCTTCAAGCTGAAAACGACAATTTAAGAAATGAAGTAAACAATTTAAAAGAAAGTTTAGATTTAAATAGTATTTTAAGCGATAAAGTTTTACTTAATGCGACGGTAGTTAATAGAAATATTGGATATTGGTATGAAGAAGTTACTGTCGATAAGGGTAGTAAAGATGGAATTGAGGAAAATATGGCTGTGATTACTTCAAAAGGTTTAATTGGCAGTGTTTCTAAAGTGAGTTCACATTCGAGTAGTGTAAAACTTTTATCAAATGAAAATATGAGTGATAAGATAAGTGTAAAAATAAGGGTTAATGATGATCAATATGTATTTGGTTTGATATCAGGATATACTGCTAAAAATAATACTTATACGGTTGAGGGAATTAGTGAAAACGTTGACATTCCTAAAGGAGCCGATGTGGTTACAACAGGTATGGGAAGTATGTTCCCATCAGGAATTCAAGTTGGAACAGTTACTAAAGTGACGACTGATAACTTTGATTTATCAAAAGTAGTGAAGGTTAAATCTTCAGTTGATTTTAACGATATAGATTATGTAACCGTATTAAAGAGGGAAGCATAATGAGGATAGTTATTTTAATTGTTTCTTTTATTTTGGAAAGTGTTATCAGTAATTTTTTTCCAGTCAATAGTTTCTTTGTGTCACTTTTTAGTTTGACGGCGATAGTGGCGATTTATCCTCTTTTTGAAGATGAAAAGAGAAAATATTTTTTAGCGGCTTTTTTACTTGGCCTTGCTTATGATTTAATATATACGGATACGATTATTTTTGAAGCTTTTCTATTCTTATTTATCGCTTATTTAGTTACTGTACTTAGAACGGTTTTATCGGATAATTTTCTTAATTCAATAGTTATTTTATTGGTTTGTATAGTCGCTTATCGGACAATTAATTATTTTTCACTGATTATAACTGGAAATTTAGATTTTAATTTACACAATTATTTAGCTAGTATTTATAAATCGATAATTTTGAATGTGATTTATTGTTTAGCTTTAAATCCAATTGTTAATTTTATAAAGAGACGAAAAAAGAAAAGTTATTTATTTTAAAACTTTTTAAGGAAATAGTTAGCTATATTTTCAAATGTCATAGACCGTGATGCCTTAATTAAGATTAAGGTATTTTTTATATCTTGTGTTTTTAGATATTTTATAGTTTCTTCATAGTTTTTAAAATGTTTGGCTTTGTTTATTTGAAGATTTAACATTTCTTTACCGACTAAAATAGCTTCATAATTAGTAAGTTTTTCGATAAATGGTTTGAGGTTTTCGTGGATGGTTTTACTATATATACCAGCTTCGGCGATGTCACCTAAAATTAAAAGCTTTTTTTGTTTAATGCCTTGAAGCATGGTTAAGTCACCAGTTAAAGATTCAAACGAGGAATTATAACAATCATTTATAATTGTGTTGGTGGCAGAGGTAAGCATATTTAAACGCATATTTACGTTGTGAAAATTTTTTAAAACTTGGCATATTGTTTCAATACTTATATTATATTTTAGGGCAACATAAATACTTAGTAAAACATCTGAGACTAAATGAGCAGGAAGATTGATTTTTATTTTTTTATTTTGTTTTTTGTATTTAATATTAAATTCTGTAGACATAAAATTAGACTTAAGATTATATCCGCGAAAGTCATTTTCTGGGTTAAAGCCAATTTTAATGGCTTTGACTTTTTTTAAATATGAATCGTCACCACTGACTATTAGGTCACCTTTAAGTCCATCTTTAATTTCTAATTTAGCTTTTAAAATGTTTTCTTGGCTTTTGAGGTTGCCAATGTGTGATGAGCCGATATTAGTGATGAGAGCTAAAGAGGGCTGGGCAAGTTTAGATAAATAAGATATTTCACCTGAGTGGTTCATACCCATTTCGACGATGGCAAAGTCTTCGTCTTTTATTTTTAGTAATGTTAGAGGAACTCCTAGGTGGTTGTTTTGGTTACCTTCTGTTTTTAAAACTTTATATTTGGTTTTAAGGAGATTGTAAATAAGTTCTTTGGTTGTCGTTTTTCCAGTACTGCCGGTAATGGCAATTACTTGGGTTTTAGAGTTATTTTTATGATAAGCAGCTATTTGTCCGAGGGCTAAAGTAGTGTCTTTAACGATAATATAAGGAAGGTGTGTTTTAATTTCCTTACTGGTAATTAACCCTTTGGCTCCTTTTTTTATAGCGTCTTTAATAAAATCGTGTCCATCTTTATTTTTCCCTTTTATAGCTATAAAAACATCGCCGTAATTAATTTTAGCTGAGTTTATTTCAAGATGGTTGATGATAAAGTTTTGTGGATTAATAACTTTTCCATGACAAATTTGGGCTAGTTTTAAAAAGTTCATGATTATCACCTAGATATATTATATGTTTTAGCTTGTAAAAGGTTCTAAAAGGGATAATTTCTAAATATGTTTGTATAGGTGATACAAATGAAAAAAGCTAAGCTTAAAAAGGCGGGTAGGTTTTCAAGAATGTGTAGTAGATTTTTAGTGTGTGTTGTTTTAATTTTAGGTATTTTAATTATTTTAAAGGGTAATCCAGTTTTAAAAAAGAATGTTTATGATAAAGTTTTTAGTAGTAATATAAACTTTAGTAAAATAAGTGATATTTACGAGAAGTATTTAGGATCAGTATTTCCGCTTGATTTAAAAAAAGATGATACGCAGACAGTTTCTAGTTCAAAAATCGATTACAAGAATTTAGAGAAGTATCAAGATGGAGTTAGTTTGGAAGTTTCTAAAAATTATGCGGTAAATATTTTGAAGGGAGGAATAGTAACTTTTGCTGGCGAGAAGGAAGGATATGGAAATACAGTGGTGGTTTTACAAGCTGATGATACAGAGGTTTGGTATGGTAATTTAAGCAGAATAGATGTTAGTATGTACGATTATTTAAAGACAGGGGCAATTATTGGAGAGTGTGATGAAAAGCTTTATTTAGTGTTTAAAAAAGATGGGCAGGTTTTAGATTATAAAAAATATATTTAAAGTTCATTTATTTACTTATGTAACGGCTTTTATAATGGCGTTAACTGGGCATTTTAAGATGTTTTTAATGATTTTGGGAATTATCATGATTCATGAAGGTGGCCATATTTTAATGGCACTTATTTTGAAATGGAAAATTACGAAGGTTAGTATTTTGCCTTTTGGAGCTTTAACAGTGTTTGACGAGGATATAAATAGGCCAGTAAAAGAAGAGGCACTTATTGCGATAAGTGGCCCATTAGTGCAGCTTTTTTTTACTTTTTTTGTTTTTAAAGGAGAAATGATTTCATATAGTTTAGCAATTTTATTTTTTAATTTATTACCGATTTATCCGCTTGATGGAGCGAAATTTTTGAATCTTTTTTTGAATAAAATTATGAGTTTTAGATTAAGTTTAATTGCGACTCTTTATTTTTCCGTTATTTGTTTATTTTTTCTTGTTGTGAAGTGTAATTTCAATTTACTTTTTATTTTGATAGTCAGTTTTATTTTAGTGAGGGTTATAGATGAAATATGTAAAGTAGAGGTGACGTTTAATAGATTTTTATTAGAAAGAGAGATTAAAAATTTTAATTTTAAAAAGTTAAAGGTTATTAACGGTTTAAATGTTCATCGGATGAGAAGAGATTTTCGTCATATTTTTAAAGTGAATGGATATAAAACTGAAAAGGAAATTTTAAAGGAAATGTTGTCAATAACTTATGAAAATGTCCCGAAAAAAAGTAAACATTAGTGGAAAAATTTTTAAGCATATACATGGTTTGTA
>CALVRJ010000002.1 GCA_944358545.1 uncultured Bacilli bacterium
CTTAAGAGCACGTAACAGTTATTATACTGTTTTGGCAAACTATTTCAAGTGAGGTTTGCTTTTTTTGTTATTTTAAGGTTAGGTTGCGGACGAAGTCTGCCGTATGATATAATGTTGGCAAGGAGGAAACGATATGCCAAGAATATATGAAAAAGAATTCAAAAAAACAGCCGTTGAAAGAGTAATCAAAGATGGTAAATCAACATCCCAAACAGCAAAAGAATTTGATATACCCCTTAAAACATTCGAAAAATGGATTACTGCTTATCATAAAAACAATAAAGTATTTAATCGTGAATACATCCCACCAGAAAGAAGAATCCAAGAGCTTCAAAAATCGATCAAAGCATTAAAACTACAAGAACAAATTTTAAGAAAAAATATCGAAGAAATCAAAAAAGAACACAACCTTTAAGTTGTGTTTTTTAATAAAATTATTTATCTTGATTAAGACCATATTTTTTATTAAATTTATCAATACGTCCAGCCTTTTTAAAAGTACCTTGTTTACCTGTATAGAAAGGATGACATTTATTACAAATTTCAACTTCTAATTCAGGTTTATTACTTCTTACAGTAAAAGTATTACCGCAAGCTCCACAAGTTACTTTTGTTTCCATGTACTCTGGATGAATTCCCTTTTTCATTTGTCTTCTCTCCTTCCGCCATGACTAAAAATAGCCATAGAAATTCAATAGCAAACATATTGTAACAGACATTTATTTAAAATGTCAAGCTTCGAATAGATTTTTATTAACTTTCTTCATTACTTCTTCAGCAATCGCCTCATAACCATCTTGTGATGGATGAATATTATTATCATTAGGTAAATACTCTGGATGTTTTACAAATAAGTCGCTTATTCCCACATAAATAACATCGTAATTTTTTGAAACCTCTTTATAACGCTTATTTAAATAATCAATAAATTTCTTTCCATCGACATTTTTAAAAGGATTATAATAACCTGTCATAATAATATCCTCTTTAGAATATTCACGAATCAGTTTAATTAATTTATCCAAATCATCAGTCATTTCATCGATATAATCATAAACATCTTCATCGCTTATATACTCGCTATTAATTTTATTTAAAAGATCATTTGCCCCAATTGATAAAGTTACTAAATCAGCTTTAACTAAAGCATTTTTTAAAGTTATTTTATCACCATCGACATTAATTTCCTTATTACATTCAATATCGTTAATTAAATCAGGAATTCTCATTCCATCACTTGCAAACCCTTTAATATAAGCCTCTAAAACCCCCATTTTTCTTAAATTATCAGCAATAATGTCCGTATAACCTCGAACCTTAAGTCCATCAGCTCCTTCACTAGTTGCCAAAGAATCACCTAAAACTAAATAATAGACTTTTTTATCCATTGTTGACAAATAAATAATAAAAATTAAAAGCATAACTGCCCCACCAATAAGTAGTTTCTTAAACATTATATACCCCCTTAAAAAGCATAAATAATACCAATTATAGAAAGTACAACTCCCCCACCTATTGTTGCCACCTTTCCTAGTGATTTTTCTATTTTGTTACCAAATGTTAAGCCAACAAAAGTAAAAAAACCACTGCACAAACTAAACACAATAGCGGGTAAAAAAACATTTTTACTAATATCTGTCAAACTCATGCCAACTGAAAAACTATCTATTGACACAGCAAAGCCAAACAAAAAATACTCAAAACCTCGCATAACTTTAATCTTTTCATCTTTCTTAAAAGAAGAGGCAATCATATCTATTCCAATAAACATTAAAACTAAAGTTACTACAATATCAGGATTTATTTTTAATAAATTAATTACATAATTGCCAAATAAATAACCAAAAATTGGCATAAAGAAATGAAAAACACTTACAATTAAAGATAAATATATTCTTTGACTTTTTAAAATTCCTAAAGTCCCATAAGCAAGTGATAAAGAAAAAGCATCCATACTTACACTAAGACCTATGACAAATATTAGTAAAAATTCCATATAAAAATCCTCCTATAAAAACTTATGGAAGATTTTTTATATTATACCTACAAATATCAACTTAAATTTTTGTTAAAAAAATAAAATTTATTTTTTTACAAACATATAAATATTTTACATTTAAAACACTCTTAAATACACTTTTCTTATTATAACTTTTTATAGAAAAAAATTAGAGTTTTTCTAACGTTTCAAATGTATTATGATAATTCTTTAATTTGCATTTGACTAAGACGTGTATTTTCGCAATATCAGCTACTGACATGCCATATTTAAATAAACTTTTAGCTATCTTCATTGTTGTACTTTATTCGCCATCTTCACGTTCTAAATTATATCCTTCTCCATGTGCATTTTTCAAATCAATCCTCTTTTCAAATTCTCTTGTTTTCTCTTCATTCGTTTCTTTAAATATCACAATTTCTTCATCTCCTTTCGTTTTTGACATGATATAAAGCTGTAAAAAAAATTAGTAATTTAACAAAAAATAAAATATTTCCTTTAAATTATCTTAGAAATATTTTTCTATAATTTCAGCAACAATAGACTTATATTCAACTTCTTCCCCTTCATCACCTTCAATTAAACACAAAGGTGGAAATAAAACACACCACCAATTATCCCCCTCGCCTTTACCTAATGTAACAAGTAAAGACTCATAATAACCCTCCGCATACTTAACTCCTTTATATTCCTTTTCTGGAAAATAATTATAACCATAATTTACTTTATAATCTAAATTATAATTGTTTTTATCTAAAACCCTTTCTACATCTTTATCCACCAAATTCAAATTATCTTCTATTATTTTTCTAGCTTCATCAGAATTTTTTGCATTCTTTAATAAATCATACATCGTAATCTCAAGTTTATTTTTAACTTTTAATTTAATATCTTGATCAAACTCTGAATTACTATTAGGAATAATTCTTATTCTTATAGCATCATCAGGAATTTCAATCATTTTTTCAGCGGTAAAACCACTAGCTAAATAAAATACACAAATAAATACAAGAAATATAATAATCTTTTTCATAAGAAAACCACCCTTCTATTTAAATAATGGGTGGTTAATTTATTTTTTATACAATTAACATTGTCCTCGAGTTACATCCGATATATTACTCATTCCCCACATACCCGTACCATTTATAACATTACTTGTATTCCAGCCTGCTCCAACATAAACATGTTCCAGTTTATAGCCATAATCAAACATATAAGCCATATCTGTTACTTTACTTGTATTAAATGAACATAAGTTTAACTCTTTTATACTTTGTAATCTTGAAAACATAGCATTCATATTAACAACATTACTTGTATCAAAATCTTCAAGCCCTTTTATTTCTTTTAAATTCTTATTATATTGAAACATACCTGCCATACTCGTTACTTTTGATGTGTTAAAATTACTGACATCAATTGTTATTAATTTACTAGTTGCCGAATCCATCGTTCGATCAGAACCAGCCATACTAAACATCGAAGACATTTTTGTAACATTAGATGTATCAAAGGTACTAACGTCTAATGTGGTAAGACTCATACATCCTTGAAACATGCCTTCCATATTAGTAACTTTATTTGTATTAAAATTACTAACATCTAAGTATTCTAAACTGTTACATTCACAAAACATATTATACATATCTGTTACGTTACTTGTGTCAAACATGCTCAAATCTATGTCTTTAATTTTATTACAATTAGTAAACATACTCCGCATATTAGTAACTTTACTTGTGTCAAAATTACTTCCAAAAATTATTTTTTGTAAATTATTATCTAAATTTTGATTTTCCCACATGGTGAACATTGCACTCATATCTGTAACATTAGATGTATCAAAACTACTTAAATCAATCTCTGTTAAACTAGTACAATTTCTAAATAAATTTGTCATATTAGTCGCATTACTTGTATCATAATTATTATCAAAGTTTATTTCTTTTACTCCTCTAAAATCATAAAATATATTACTACTGTCTTCATTAGCTATTACTTTTCCTTTGGCTCCAATATATAAATCATACTTTGATGAATCACTTAAATTTGGTACTACCCAAGCTTTTACGGTTCCTTTTTCTTTATCTTCGGATACATTCCAGCTTTCTACGGCATTTTCTGGTACATTATTGTTATTTAAAAATGTTATGCTCACTATATTTTGTTTATAAAAGCCAGAATGAAAGTCAGTTTGACTATTTTTATCCCACTCTTGAATTACTCTAGTTCCTTCCAAAATATTTCCTTTAACATGCAAACTTATATTTGTTGAAAATGCGGCATATCCGGCTGTTATAACAAATAATAAACAAAATGCGGATAAAACTATTATTCTATTTAGTTTTCTTCTTCTATGTCTTCCTATTCTTCTCATATATAATTCTCCTATTTTTATGTACAATTTTATTGTACACCCCCCCCCCCCAGAAAAATCAAGCTTTCAGGGGGATTAATTTTTATGAGAAAATACGTCATTTTATGAGGGGGAGGGTTATATTTTGAGTAAATAAAAAACTCTGAATTTAATCAGAGATTTATTCAAGGACATATTTTTTAATCTTTATCCACAATGACCTGTTGTTACAGATGATGTACCACTTCCGTCAAAAATTCCATTTGTATTTGCTTGAGAAATTATCCAATTTGGTCCGACATATATTTTTTGAAGTTTTGGTGATGAAGCAAACATTCTTTCCATCTTTGTTACTTTTTTTGTATTAAATGAACATAAATTTAATTCAGTTAAATTCTTATTACTTGCAAACATATGATACATATTTGTCACATTACTTGTATCAAAATTCTCGAGTCCTTTTATTTCTGACACATTACTGCATGAAAACATATTGTTCATATCTGTTACTCTCGACGTTTTAAAATTACTTACATCTAATTCTTTTAAATTATTAATTAAACAATTTCCATTTTCATCACCATACCACATGCTGAACATAGCGTTCATCTTAGTTACATTAGTTGTATTAAAATTACTTACATCTAGTTCAGATAAGCTCGTACATTGTGCAAACATAGCTTCCATATCAGTAACATTACTTGTGTCAAATGAACTTACATTTAACTCTGTTAAACTACTACAACTATTAAACATATGATACATATCTGTAACATTAGATGTATTAAAATTACTGAGATCTAACTCTTTTAATTCAGTAAGTCCAGCAAACATACTTCGCATGTTGGTAACATTGTCAGTAATAAAATTGTGTCCAAATTTAATATGTTCAAGTTTATTCTCTGGCGTAAGGTTTAACACACTATCCCACATACAAAACATCGCATACATACTTGTTACATTACTAGTATCAAAACTTGTTAAATCGAGCTCGGTTAAACTTGTACAATTTAGAAACATTTTAGACATATCTATTGCATTGCTTGTATCGAAGTTATTATCAAAGCTTATTTCTTTTACTCCTCTAAAATCATAAAATACATATCCACTATTTTCATTAGCTATTACTTTTCCTTTGGCTCCAATATACAAATCATATTTTGATGAATCACTTGAATTTGGTACTACCCAAGCTTTTACTGTTCCTTTTTCTTTATTTTCGGATACATTCCAGCTTTCTACGGCATTTTCCGGTACATTATTGTTATTTAAAAATGTTATGCTCACTATATTCTGTTTATAAAAGTCCGAATGAAAATCTGTTTGACTATTTTCATCCCACTTTTGAATTACTCTAGTTCCTTCTAAAATATTTCCTTTAACATGCAAACTTATATTTGTCGAAAAAGCTGCATATCCAGCTGTTATAACAAATAATAAACAAAATGCAGATAAAACTATTATTCTATTTAGTTTTCTTCTTCTAAGTCTTCCTATTCTTCTCATAATTCACCTCTATTATGACATAAAATGTCGTTATTATAAATATAATATTTATAATAACAGATGTCAATAATTAAGCGACATTTAATATCGTGTTTTTGAAAAACTAACTATGACATAATATGTCTAGGTGAATAAAATGATAAAAGAGAACAGAGTAAAAAAAGGATATACTCAAGAACAACTGGCTGAACTCATTGATATTAGCTGGCGCCAACTTCAAAGAATTGAAAAAAATGAAAACAATACTAAAATATCAACCTTAAAAAAAATAATTCAAATTCTAAACATTCCCGATGATGATATATTAAAATTTTTTAAAAAATAAAACTATTCAAATCTGATGAAATATTCATCAAACATGAATAGTTTTTATTTATGATAACTTTCGTTATTATTTATTTTAAAACACCTATATATTTGTTCGAGTAAAATAACTCTAAAAAGTTGATGAGGAAAAGTAAGCTTCGAAAAAGATAAACTATAATTACTTCTTTTTATAACCTCATCAGAAAGACCATAAGAACCACCAATTACAAACGTAATTACTGAATGAGAATTAAAAGTTTTATCGATAAATTTAGCCATAGAAACTGAATCCAGCATTTTTCCATTGATTTCTAAAGTTACGACAAACTCGTTATCTTTTATCTTTTTTAATATTTCCATTCCTTCTTTTTTCAAAGATAAATTACTATCAGAAGTATCCGGAACCTCTTCGATTATAACTTTCGTATATTTAGAAAGTCTTTTTAAATATTCATCTATTGCTTCTCTAAAGAAATGCTCTTTAACCTTCCCTACACAAACTATCTTTATCATACCTCATATACCTCTGTTTTTTCATGTTGATAAGAAATTATAACTTCTGGAAGTTTTAAATGTTCCTTATCAAAAGTTTCTTTTAAACATGCAAGTGCTTTTTCCGGTGTATTATTCGACTCACTTAAATGAATCAAAACAATTCTTTTAGTCCTTGGACCAACAACCCGAGACAAATAATAAGATGTATCCTTATTTGAAAGATGCCCAACATCACTGAGAATTCTTTGCTGAAGTCTATATGGATAAGGACCCTCTCTAAGCATCTTTACATCATGATTACTTTCAATTATATACAAATTTCGATTTCTAATCTTATCAAAAACTCTTTCGTTTAAATAGCCCGTATCCGTAATATACACTGCTGTCCTTCCTTTATGAACAAATACATAACCATTACTATCAGCCACATCATGAGAAGTTTTAAATGTAATTACACCTAAATCCTTGACCTCCAATTCCTCCCCAATAAATTCATAATTTGGAAGATCAAATTTAAGTTCTCTAAGCATAGGTGGAGTTAAAAACACCTTTGCCCGGTGTTTTTTTGTAAAAGTCTTAAGCCCAGCTGTATGATCCGAATGCGTATGCGTTATAAATATAAAATCAATATCATCTGCATTAACACCTATCTCACTTAAAAGCTTTTCTTCCTGCGCACAACTAAGTCCAATATCAACTAAAAATTTAACCTCATCAGTTTCAAAATAACTTGAATTACCTTTACTACCTGTAGCTAACTGACAAACTTTCATTAATAAACTGACATCGGATTAATCCGGCAGTATTCACAACCTTTCCATATTTCATAATGAACATGAGGTCCAGTTGCCGCACCTGTCATTCCAACATAACCAATAACCTGACCACGTGATACAACATCTCCAACCTTAACTGCAATTCTTGACATATGACCATACAAAGTATAATAGCCATTATTGTGATTTATAATAACATGGTTACCATAACTATAATGATATCCTGCTTCTATTACTCTACCATTATTTGTAGCATAAATGTTTGAACCATATCCTGTACCACTTATATCAAGACCACCATGTAACTCACGTCTACCATTAATCGGACTAGTTCGCCAAACATATCCACTACTCAATGTCCAACCACTATCAGTCGGCCATCCCCAACTCGTCGTACTACCAACATCAGGAATAACTTTACTACCCTTAACAATAATTTTAGATACAGGAGCTTTTAAAGTTTCTTTACCTTTTGGATCAACATAAACAATTGTCCCATTAATTTTTCTTTCTAGCTGTGAAACCCTATCCATTCCATTTGAACCATCTTGAATAACCTTATCTTGTCCAACAACCATATTATCGTCGTAA
The DNA here is from genome assembly GCA_944358545.1 of uncultured Bacilli bacterium. Taxonomy (GTDB): domain Bacteria; phylum Bacillota_I; class Bacilli_A; order RF39; family UBA660; genus Coprosoma. The sequence continues at coordinate 8,033 of CALVRJ010000002.1, forward strand.
CGTTCCTCTGTTGAATATTGACTTTCGATATCTTCGACTACATAAGTCTCTTCAACCACACTTATCTGAGGATTAGTTTCAGCAATCGTTAACTTTTGCCCAGGATAAAGCAAATTACTTGTACTCGTCAAAGAAGAATTAGACAGTAGAAGTTCCTCTGGACTAATTTGATTATTAAAAGCCACATTGTCAATCGTATCACCTGCATTAACCGTATACTCACTAGTATCATAATCTTTACCATATAGTAAGTAACGTGCAAGATCATCTGCATCAGTATAAATAGTCTTGTTAACTGGAATATTCGTCTCCTTAAAAGTTATATCTTCATCGATATAAACATTTTCAATGTTCTCACCAGTTGTTTCAATCCTAACCTGATTATCATCTAAATAAGCCTTATATCTATCTTTACCAACAAAAGTTTCAATCAAAGCCTCAACAGCCTTTTTAAATACATTTTTATCTAAAACGTATATCGTTTGAACTTTAGTTTTACCAGTCGGATTACCCTCTTCATCAGTCTCTTCCTTTTTTATCTTAAATTCATAACCTCTAATCGTAAACTCTGAATCATCGGCAATCTTCTTATAAACATCTCTAACTGAAGAAACCTTATCATCATAAGTAGTTATTTTTTTAACTTGTAAATCAGAAGGAGAGTAAACATTTTTTACCTTATATTTATTCTTATAATAAGAACCATTTGTATTTATATAGTCATCAAGTTCATCTTTAGAAGCAATAACCCCTAAAGATTTATCTTTTAAATACACCTCATAATAAACATTTGGCTCAGGTGACTTTTGATAACCAAAACCTAAACAAACGACACCTATAGTTACAATAATCAATCCCAAAAATACAATTTTTTTCAAACCATTTCACCTTCTAACTATTTTCCATATTAAAGAACGAACCAGTATTTCGTTTAAAAATCATATTTACTGTTGCTGTCGGTCCATTACGGTGCTTAGCAATAATAAACTCGCTCTTACTAGTATCTTCATCTATCGCACTCTCTTTATTATAATAATCATCTCTATAAAGAAATGCCACTATATCTGCATCCTGTTCAATAGAACCGGATTCCCTTAAATCACTAAGAAGCGGACGCTTATCTTCTCTTCCTTCAACACTACGTGAAAGCTGAGCTAAAGCCACAACTGGAATATTTAGTTCCATTGCCATCGTTTTAAGTGAACGCGAAATTTCCGAAACCTCTTGCTGTCTCTGACCCGCATATCTAGCTGAACCACTAATAAGCTGTAAGTAATCGATTATTACAATATCAAGACCATCTTCCGAATTAGCAAGTCTTCGGCATTTAGCTCGCATTTCACTAACCGTCATTCCCGGTGTATCATCTATAAAAATCTTTGTATCGGCAAGTCTACTTATTGCTTCATTAACTCGTTTCCAATCATTGTGCTCGAGCTTTCCTGTTCTAAGCTTTGAAGATTCTATCTGACCAACAGAAGAAAGCATTCTTGTAATAAGCTGTTCAGCACCCATTTCCATATTGAATAAAGCAACACTTTTTTTAGCATTAATTGCCATATTAACCGCCATATTAAGTGCAAAAGCAGTTTTACCCATAGCTGGTCTTGCCGCAATAATTATAAGCTCGTTCTCATGAAAACCCGAAGTAAGCTTATCGATATCATAATATCCCGTCGGTACACCCGTAATCTCGTTTTTCATAGAAGAAAGCTTTTCTAAATCAGCTTGTGCCTTAAACAAAACATCTTGAATAGTTTTAAATTCACTACCCCTTCTGTTTTTTACAACATCGAATATCTTTTTTTCTGCCTCATCTAAAACATCGCCAATATCATCAGGTGATGAAAAACCTAAAGAAGTAATTTCTGTACCAGCTTCTATTAAGTTACGCCTCAAATATTTATCTTCGATAATTTTTATATACTGCTCGACATTAGCCGCCGTTGGAACAATATTTACAAGCTCCGTTAAATAAGCGACTCCTCCAACTTGATTTAAAAGATTTTTCTCCTCTAAAGCATTCGTCACTGTTGTAATATCTATCGGTATCTTTTTATCATCAAGATTTTTCATCACTTCAAATATTTTTTTGTGCGAATCTAAATAAAACATATCTTTGTTTAAAGATTCAACAGCTTTTTCTAAAGCATTTTTACTTAAAAACATTGCTCCTAAAACAGACTGCTCTGCATCGATTTTTTGTGGCATAACCTTTTCGTTCATAAATTCACCTACTTCACTAATCTAATTTTGAGTTTAGCTTCAACCTCTTTATGAAGTAAAACTGTTACCTCCGTTACTCCCAAAGAATTAACTGGAACATCTAATCTTATCTTTCTCTTATCGATTTCTATTCCTCTTTTTTTAAGCTCATCCACAATTTGTTTTGTACTAATAGTCCCAAAAACTTGATCACCTTTTCCAGTTTTAACCTTAAATTCCAAAGTCATATTTTCAAGTTTTCCTTTTATTTCTCTACATTCATGCAAAACTCTCTCTGCCTCTTCAGCAGCGGCTTTATTTTGCTCATCTAAAACTTTCTTACTGCCTTTAGTTTCTAAAACCGCTAATTTATTATTTATTAAATAAGTTCCATAACCATCTTTAACGTTGATTATTTCACCTTTTTTTCCTTGTTTTTTAACATCTTTCAGTAATATTACTTTCATAGTCACCATTCCTCACTAATTTGGTTAAATCTTCTATTACTTCAGTTTTACTCTTACCTTCTATTTGCGTAGCTGCACTAGCTGAATGACCACCGCCACCAAGCTTTCGCATCATTTCACCAACATTTATATCACCCATTGACCTCGCACTAATTCCAAGGACAGAAGGAGATATTCGGCCAATCGCAAAAGCCGCATTAACGCCATCAAAACTAAGTAAATCATTAGCTATTAAAGATAAGAAAACTGGACTGTATATCTCATCGTCAAGCACACATACATGCATATTATTTCCAATCTCATAACTATCTTTAAGCATTTCATATCTTCTAAGCTTCTCCGCCTTTGACTCCTTTAAAAACTTCTGCTTTAATATCAAATCGGCACCTTCCCCGACTAAATATCCTGCTGTTTCAAGTGTCTTTCTTGTTGTTTTTAAATTAAATGTGTTTGTATCAGTTTCAATTCCGGCCAAAAGCATTGTTAAAGCAACCTTACTTAATTTAAAATTATTATATTTTAAATATTCAGCTATCATCTCCGCCACACTAGATTTAGTCGCATCCTCAAACTCCATAACTGAAGAACCAATTAAATTATCCATCTTACAGTGATGATCAATTACAATAATGTTTTTCGCTTTTTCGATTATTTTCGGACTTTCCACAATTTTCATACTGTTTGTGTCCAAGACAATCACTAGTGATTTGTCATCTAATAATTTTAACACATCTTTTTCCGGAACAAAATTCAAATCAAAAGATTTACTATAAACATCTAAAGCTCTAATTAAAGAATAATTGTTATTAACCTTTGGTTTAACAATTACGACTTTCTTTCCTAAAAACTCAGTAAACTCTTTAAGTGCACAAGCACTACCCATTCCATCTAAATCAGGTCTTGCATGTGTCATTAAAATAATTAAATCGTTATTTTTAATCTGATCCGTAAGTTTATCAAAAATCTCCATCCAAATCACCTTCAACATATATTATACTATAAAAAAACACATCTGTCTTCTGTTCTACAAAAATTACATAACTCATATTTATCATATTTAAATAACAACCTATTATATTTTTTATTAACAAAAACATCAGTGCAATTCTGATGTTTATAATTATGACAATTCCTTAATTTGTTTTTGAGATAAACCTGTGTTTTTGGCAATATCAGCTACTGACATTCCATATTTAAGTAAATTCTTAGCCGTTTCAATTAAAGCGTTTTCTTTACCTATCTTAATTCCATTAGCTATTCCACGTTTTTCGCCCTCTTCTTTGCCATTGGCAAAATAAGTGTTTCTAATTTTCCTCTCATCCTCTTCTACAGATATAAAGTTTGCAAAATAATTTTCATCGTTTAACTTCTCTACTTGTTTTTGAATTTTCCTCATAAAATCATCTCCTTTCTCTGCTAGAAATTCTAATTCTTCTCTTGATGCGGTTATCATTTTCAGAAAGTTATATTCATCATCTTCATTATAGCACCTATTATTTATTTTATCTAGGTTTACATCATAAATATCTAAGTTCCTAACTTTTAGTTTTAATGTATCTTTATTGATAACTCTGCTTACACTTATCTCTGGTTTCTTTGTACCTAAACCTACAGTTAAATTAATTTGAACAAAGTCTAAATCATTATTATATTCTTCACCTACTTTTAAATGACTTGCATAAACAAGAGCGATATAACTAAAGTTTCGTTCATCAAGTCCTTCATAATTATGACTATTTATTTCAATATTGATAAATAGATTATCGGCTTTAATTAGAATATCTAAATATTTACCTTTTTCATAAATATTATTTTTTGTAAGTTCAGGGGATAATATTTTAAAGGTTTTAAATTTTCTTTTGAGTAATCTTTCGGTAAATTCTTTAAGTAAAGATTCATTGCCAGGTGTGCAAAAAACTGCTTTAAATAACTTATCTATAATGAGAGGATAAAACTTTTTAATTGTACCTATGATATCACCTTCCTTTCTTTTTTTGATGAAGTCCTTTTTTATTTTGAAAAATAAAAAAACAAATAAAATTAATCTTATTTGCCTTCTTTAAGTCTATCCGCTACCTCACCTATTTTTTTAAACCTATAATATAAACTAGATTTTGAAGTCTTACTTTCCGTTTCCATACTTATAATTTCCGCAAGTTCTAAAAGAGAAGCCTCCGGATACTTTAATCTATAATCTGCCGCTATCTTTTCTTTTTCACTTAAAACATCTAAATTACCATTTTCTATAATAAAGTTTATATCTTTAACCTGATTTAAAGCCGTCTCTATTGCTCTATCAACATTAGCTTGTTCACAATTGTTAAGTCTATTTGTCATGTTTTTATGATCTCTATATATCCTTATATCCTCATAATATAAAACAGCTTTCATCGCTCCAATCATTCTTAAAAAATCACCAATTTTCTCCGCTCCCTTAACGTAAACCATATAGTGATTTTCCCTATGCAAAATCTTACTATTTAAATTGAAACTATTAAGCAATTTCTTTATAAATTCCGCATATTCTAAAACATTTAAATTAAATTCCAAATGGTACCTAGCCGTCTTCGGGTCGTTAATACTTCCCGATGTTAAAAATACGCCTCTTAAATAAGCTCTAGTTAAACCTTCATCGGCCCATATAAATTCTGCGGGAACAAATTCGTTTATTCCAAGATTTTTCAGTACTTTATCCTTGTTTTCTAAAACCTCTACAATATAAAGATATTTTTTATTATAATTATATCCTTTGCGCACTGTAATTTTAGGATATATTCCAAATAAATCCTTAATTAAAGAATATATTCTTCTTGCCACCCCATTACTTTCAGTTACTACTCTAATATTACTACCATCGAAAGAAGAGCCAATAATTCCTGAAAGTTCCGAAATATTATCCGCTTTATCTAATTTTAAAGTACATACTTCTTCCTTAACTTCACTAGTAAATGACATACAAATCACCTCTTATCTAATAAATATGAAAGCATATCTAAAGATACCCTTAAAGTATTATGCCTAATCGCCCCATTTTCTAAAGTGATGTAGTCATTCTCAATCGCCTCAACTTTATATTTCTTTAAATTTTCTTTGTCATATACAACCAAATCTTTTTGTTCAGCCGTCGCATAATTCTCAACTATTTTTTCATCTACTTTACCAGTATTTACAACAACTGCATCGACTTTTCTTTTTCCTAAATAACTATTTAAAAGTTTAATATGGTCACTCACCTTAAAATTATCTGTTTCTCCAGGCTGAGTCATAATATTACATACATAAATAATTTTTGCTTTACTCTTATCAATCTCACTCTTAACCTCATCACAAAGCAAATTAGGAATTATTGAAGTAAACAAACTACCCATACTTAAAACAATCGCATCCGCATGACGAATAGCCTTTAAAACATCTAAATTAACCTTTGGGTGTTTTTTATAATAAACCTTTTTAATTCCTTTCCCACTTTCGGTTATATTATGTTCTCCAACTACAGTTGAACCATCTAGCATCTTCCCAACTAAAGTAACATTATCTTCCGTAAGCGGAATTACTTCGCCTTTTAATTTTAAAATAGAACCAATTAAAGAAATACCATCAGAAATATTTCCTTCAGTTTCCGCTGCCCCAATCAAAAGTAAATTTCCAAGTGGATGACCATTTAAATCACTATATGTATTAAATCTATAATCTAAAAGTCTTCTAACCGCATCCTCATTTTCCGCTAAACTAATTAAAACTTTTCTAATATCTCCAACAGCTGGCGTATTAAATTCTTTTCTAAGTCTTCCCGTACTACTGCCATCATCACACACCGAAACAATTGCTGAAATATCAAAAGGTAACTTTTTAAGACCTCTAAGTAAAGTACTAAGACCAGTTCCTCCACCTAAAACTGCAATTTTCATCTTTATCATTCCTTCCCTGAAATCGTTAAAGCCGCAATTGCCCCGTCACTAGTAGCTGTAACAATTTGATAATAATCTTTTTTTATAATGTCTCCTGCCCCATATATTCCTTTCACATTACTTTCCATTTTATTATTGACAATTAAATAACCATTATCCATTTCTAATCCTAAACTATTCACATAAATTAAATTTGGCTTTCCACCTATCGCATAAAAAATGCCATCTAACTGTATTTCACTTCCATTATCAAGTAAAATTCCTTCAATCTTTTCATTATAAATTAACTTAGTAACCTTAGCCGGCTTAATAATCGTTACGTTTTCCTTTGTTTTTAGTCTTTGAACCAAAACAGAAGAAGCCTTTATTTCACCCCTTACAATAAGATAGACTTTTTTAGCCAAGCTTGCCATATAAATTGCATCAGTTAAAGCTGTATCACCACCACCGATAATCGCAACAACTTTATCTTTATAAAAACTACCATCACAAGGCGCACAAAAACTTATACCTCTAGAAGTAAATTTCTCTTCGCCCTCAAGACCAAGCTTATTTGGAATCCGGCCAGTTGCTAAAATAACATTATCCGTCATAATTTCTTCATCTTTTAACTTAACTATAAATTTCTTCTCTTTAATAATATCTAAAACTTCATTAAACTCTATTTTTATTCCTAAATCTTTTAATTGATTATTCATTTTCATCGCTAAATCAGGGCCAGCCACATTACTCACTCCAGGATAATTTTCAATCACACTTGTCTTTAAAAGCTCCCCACCCGGGGCCCCTTTATCGACAATTACAAAATCAATACCAGCTCTTTTCAAATAAATTGCCGCTGTCATACCGGCTGGACCAGCCCCAACAATTACACATTTGACGCGTCGCATTTAACCATCTCCTCATTATAATTTTTATTTTTTCTAAAACTCCAAACAAGTAAAACTATACCTGCTATAAACATAATAATTGAAACAACCTGAGCCATTTTTATCGGTCCAAACATCAAACTATCGGTCCTAAGTCCTTCGATAAAAAATCTTTCAAAACCATACCACATCAAATAAAAACTTGTCAAATAACCTATTTTCATAAATTTTCTATGTCTAATTAATATCATAATTATAAATCCAATCAAACACCAAAGAGACTCATACAAAAACGTTGGGATATAATAATTACCACCTATATTCATTCCCTCGATAATAAATTTTGGAAGATGCAAACTTTCTAAATAACTTAAAGTTGTAATCGGACCATGAGCTTCGCCATTAAAGAAATTACCCCACCGGCCAATCGCTTGACCTACAATCGCCCCGACAACAATAAAATCAAGCATTTTTAAACTACTAACCTTATTATTGTGACACATTATTAAAATACAAATAAGTGCGGCAATTATTCCCCCGTGAATAGCTAAGCCACCTTCCCAAACTTTAAATATATCCAAAGGATTATCTTTATAATAATCAAAATTAAATATTACAAAATATATTCTAGCGCCTATTATTCCAAAAACAATTCCGAAAAAAAGCAAATTAATCGTAAAATTTTCTGAAATACCATGTCTTTTAGCTTCTCTAATAACCAAATTTGAACCAAGTAAAATTCCAATAAAAAGACATATTGAATAAATATGAATTGAAATAAACCCTAAATTAATCACTGGATCCATAAAGTTCCGCCTTTCCCTTATCGATAATATCATCGACAATAATATTCATAATTGAAATTAAAACTGAGGCAATTAAAGCAAACCAAATACCATAAATTTCAAAATGACCAGCTAAAATTAAACTGACAATTTTTAAAATAAATAAATTTATAAAAGGATAAAAAAGTCCCATTGTAAGTCCTGTAATTGGAATAGTAAGCCACACTAAAAAAGGCTTTATCGTTTTATTTAAAAGAAAAACTAAAATTGCTGCTAAAATTCCCCATAGTCCATAATTAGTATTATCGATATAAAGCGTATTTTCAAAAACGATTGACGTTCCCATTAAAATAAGCGTGTACCCGACAATCTTAATTATTAAATCAAATATCTTATATACAAATAAAGTAGTTTTTACCTTTTTACTAGCCATCTTTTATAATAGGAAAACCTATTATCCTCCCTTCTTCTCTAATCAGAAAAGCCTTAACGGTTATACCTATTATACCATATTCAAAGAAAAATAAAAAAAATATAACTTTTTCAAAATAAAAAAAGGAAATTAAAGAAAAACATCGTATATATATCTATAGAGATGAATAATCAAGTAACCTAAAACTTCCAAAACGATACAAGCTAGTTACCATTATTCATCTTTAAATAAATTTGTAAAAAAAGAGCCAATAATTATTCGCTCTTCATTTCAAATAAAACATCCCTAAGTTCCATCGCTCTTTCAAAGTCTAAATTCTTCGCAGCTTCCTTCATTTCTCTTTCAATATTATTCATAAGTTCTTGCTTATCTTTCTTACTCATCTTTTCCTTCTTCGCTTCAGGAGCTTTTTGTTTATTAGTAACCACATCTCTAATCTCTTTAACAATAGTTTTTGGTACAATTCCATGTTCCTTATTATAAACTTCCTGAATTCTTCTTCTTCTCTCTGTCTCACTAATAGCTGCCTTCATTGAATCACTCATTATATCCGCATACATAATAACTCTACCATTCGCATTTCTGGCTGCCCTTCCTATTGTCTGAATTAAACTTCTCTCACTACGTAAAAATCCTTGTTTATCCGCATCTAATATTGCAATTAAACTAACTTCCGGAATATCGATTCCTTCTCTAAGCAGGTTAATTCCGACAACCACATCATATTTACCAAGTCTTAAATCACGAATAATTTCTAATCTCTCTAAAGTTTTAATCTCATTGTGCAAATAAGCAACTTTAATATCTAATTTTTTCAAGTAAGCCGTAAGCTCTTCGGCCATTCTGATTGTCAAAGTCGTAATCAAAGTACGTTCATTCTTTTCAATCTGTTTATTAATCTGACTTACTAAATCATCAATTTGATTTTCCGTCGGCTTAACCTCAATTTTTGGATCAAGTAAACCTGTCGGCCTAATAATTTGTTCAACAACTTTATGATGACATTTTTCAAGCTCATAATCTCCAGGCGTCGCTGAAACATATATCGCATAATCAATCTTTTTCTCAAACTCATCAAACTTAAGTGGTCTATTATCTAATGCACTAGGAAGTCTAAAACCATAATCTACTAGAGATTGCTTTCGCATCCGGTCTCCATTATACATAGCTCTAACCTGTGGTAAAGTAACATGAGATTCATCAACAACTAATAAAAAATCATCGCCAAAAAAATCAATTAATGTCGTTGGTGTCTCACCAGGACCTCTCAAAGCTAAATGTCTTGAATAATTTTCCACACCTCTACAAAAACCAGTTTCTGAAAGCATCTCTATATCGTAATTAGTTCTTTCCTTAAGTCTCTGATATTCAAGCAATTTATTTTCACTTTGAAACTTTTCAAGCTGTTCTTCTAACTCTTTTTTTATTCTTTCAATTGCTATCTTTAACTTACCCTCACTAGTTACAAAGTGACTAGCCGGAAATAAAGTATAAGTCTTTTTATCATCAGTAATCGTTCCAGTAACCAAATCAAATTCACAAATTCTATCGATTTCGTCTCCAAAAAATTCAATTCTAACCCCCTTAGAATGCTGACCAATTGGAATAATTTCTAAAACATCCCCTCTTACTCTAAAAGTTCCTCTCTTCAAATCTATATTATTTCGCTCATAAAGCATATCGATTAACTTTTCAATTATCTTATCTCTATCGACATTTTCCCCAACACTAAAAAATAGCGTTTTATCTTTATAATCTTCAATTTCCCCAATACCATAAATACAAGAAACTGAAGCTACAACAATAACATCTTTTCTCGAAATTAAAGCTGCAGTTGCCGCGTGTCTAAGTTCATCTATTTCATCATTAATCGATGCATCCTTTTCAATATAAGTATCAGTCTTAGCTACATAAGCTTCCGGCTGATAATAATCATAATATGAAACAAAGTACTCGACGGCGTTTTCCGGAAATAATTCCTTTAATTCCGCATATAACTGTCCAGCTAAAGTTTTATTATGAGCTAAAACTAAAGTAGGCTTCTGAACTCTTTCGATTACATTGGCAATTGTAAAAGTTTTACCAGTACCCGTCGCCCCAAGTAATACTTGATTTTTCTTACCTTCTTCAATTCCTTCTACTAATTTATCTATTGCCTGTGGCTGATCACCACTAGGTTTAAACTTTGAATGAATCTTAAATTTCATCTAATAAACGCCTCCTTATTATGATTACTATCAACCACAAAATTCGTTACAAAATAGCCTCAAATTCGTTGCCTAAATTAAAAAAATTAACTTTTAATTATCAAAATTCTCGTTGCAACACATAAAAGTCACAAACTTACTAAAAAACACTAAGCAAACTTAAATAATATTAAACAAACTAAATAATCTAAGTAACTTCAAACTATTATGTATTTTAACATTTATAAAAATATAAGACAACCATTACACTATACTAAATGTAGCTTTTTAAATACTTTATCAAAATTCGTTGCAATATCAACAACACTTTTATTTTCGTTTAAAGGCTTAACAACATCTATATAACTATTTAAAGTATCAGATAAATCAATAACAATACTACTTTTATCATAATAAACATCTGTTGTTATTATTGTAGAACCATGCCCTAACATAGCCGACACAGCTTTCACACTAAAGCCTTCATTTAAAAGTCTAGTTGCATAAGTATGTCTTAAATCGTGAAATCTAATATTTGGAAGATTATTTTCCTTAAGTAATTTCTTAAAATATTTATAATAAAAGCTCTTACTTCTTGGATGACCATAAGTTGAACAACATATATAATTTAAATCCAAAAAGGGATTATTTTTATCATTAATTCTTCTACTTCTATTTCTTTCATACTTTTTACGTTCTTCCACTATTGCATTAAAAACTATATCTGGAATATTTAAAATTCTATCACTATTTTTAGTCTTTAAAGGTATTTCCTGTTTTGTATAAGTTTTCAATTTAAATTCTTTTTTATTAGAATTCGAAACTACCCCTAATTGTCTACAAACATGTAATTTTTTATTTACAAAATCCACATCAGAATATTTTAAACCATTTATTTCTTGTTTTCTAAGCCCCATAATAACAGCAAATAAAACCTGTAAATATATGGGCGTTTCTTTGCTCTTTTCAACCAAAGTAAACACTTGCTCATCATTTAAAACCTTAGTTGTGTCAATTTTCAAAAATCCATATTTTCCATAATCAACATTTTTAGATAAATAAATATTTTCTGATGGATCAGAACTAATTAAATCATTTTTCCTTGCAAATTGTAAAGCACCTTTTAATACTACTCTAAGCAATCTCGCAACAGACTTATGCTTTTCAGCTACTTTATCATAAATGGATTTTATATTATCAGTATTTATTTGACATAAATTAATATTTTTAAAAAATACATCTAAATAATTATAAACAATATTCTTATAAGACATATAACTATTATAAGTTATTTTAGGTTTCATAATGTTTTCAAGCCAATAATCAAAAAAATCAATAGCTTTAATTTTATTTTCCACAACATAAGTATGAGTTTCAAGTTGTAAAATTACCTTATTTCTCTCTTTATTAGCCTCGCTTTTTAAATCAAAACCACTGTGTTGCTTTATTGTAACAGTATCATCTGAAAAAAATAATTTAACTCTAAATCCATATTTATCTTTTATATTAGTAACAGAATAAACAACATAATTCACATAAGTTTTATACAATAATTTTTCAAGCATTAGCATTTACATCAAATAAATTGTTCATGAATGACAATATTTTTTCATCGTCATCCATAACTTCACAATAATATTTAAAAGTAGTATGAATAGATTGATGGCCTAAAAAAGCTGATATTTTTGCAAGATTTTCGCCAACATTAATTGAAGAATTTTCCAATAATATTGTTGCACACATATGTCTTAAAGCATGAACAGTTATATGAGGTAAACTCAAATCATTACATACTTTTTTTATATGTGCATTTAATGAAGTTAATGAATGTGGTCTTCCATCAACACCACAGCTAACATAATCATTATCAACATATTTTTCTTGAAATATTTGTTTATTAATATTTACTAATTCACTACGTTTAGATAACTCTTCTAAAACTAAGTTAGGTACTCTAATTGTTCTAAAACTATTTGAAGTTTTCGGATAATGTTCCACCAAACGATTTTCAATAACTTTAGACGAACCTTTTATTCGTTTTCCACTTTTAACCAATTGTCTTTCAATTCTCAAAGTTTTATTCTGTAAATCAAAATCGCTAAATTTTAATGCTAATATTTCACCTTTTCTTAAACCGCAAAATAAAGCTAATAATATTTCTAAATACCAATTAGATTCACTCTCTACCTTCAAAAATTTCATTAATTGTTTAGTATTTAATATTTTTATTTTAGGTTTTATCCTTGGATAAGTTTTAGTATCTAAAGCAATATTTTTAGTTACTATTTTTTTCTTTACAGCAAATTTAAAAGCCATAATTAAAATACTACGAACACCTTGTGCCCCATAATCCACCATTTTTGAAATTTTTAAAAGAAGCTCATCCAAATATGAAGTTGTTACCAAACTTAATTTCACATCGTAGTCAATATTAGAAAATATTAAATTATAAATCATATATGCAGAAACAATCTCCGTAGAAAATTCTACTTTTGAAGAATAAATTTCTTCAAACCAATAAGTTAAGTAATTTTTAAAAGTTATATCCTTATCTATTTCTTTTTTTTGACTTTTCAACTGTTCCTTAAATTCCCTTTCATGTTCATAATAAGCAATATCAGATTCTTCCTCAGTTTTATAACCTTTTTTCTTTTTATAAATTGTTTCACCATTTGGTCCAACAACTTTATATCTATGACACCATGAAGAATATTCATAAAAAGATATACCGTTTTTTCCTTTATAAATTTTACCTCTACTCATAAATTCACCCTATTCTAAATCATTTAACCAATTATCAAAAGATTTCTTAGGAATTTTGTAAAGCTTACCTATCTTTAACACTTTAAAAGGTTTTTGTGTTTTAAAGATTGCATGTATCCAACTATACGCCGTACTTCTACCTAATCCCAACATCTTTTGAATGTCTACAACGTCATAGAACAATAAATTACTATTCATGTGGTCACACCATAAAAATAACAATTATTCATAAAATAAACAAAGGTGCAAATTCATTGTTTTGCACCTTTGACATTCTTAAAATGCTGTATTGAATATTTAAAATAAGGTTTATCGTCAAATATTTTATTCATATTAACGTCATAATCAGAACATTTATTAATAAAAGATATAACTTTATTTAATGTTTTTACTTCGTTTTTTTCTCTAACTATCATTTTAATTTGTTGTACCTTTTCCACAACAACTAAATATTCTTTCATCACATACCTCCTAAACTCAAAGAAATAACAATAGCTCTATTTATTTCTTTAATTTTTTTATCTGATAACTTACATACAAAGAGTTTTAATCTACTTTTATCAATAGCACGTATTTGTTCTAATAAAACATTAGAAGAATATTTAATAAAATTATTCGGCTTTAAATAAACATGTGTTGGCAAATTAAGAATTTTAGAAGTAATTGGAGCTACAATAGTTGTCGGACTATATCTGTTTCCGACGTTATTTTGAATTATAACAACTGGTCTTGTTCCACCTTGTTCACTTCCCTTGACAGGATCTAAATTAGCATAATATATTTCACCTTTTTTCATTAACATTCCCCTTTCAAAAACATCACAAATAAAATATGTAAAAAAAAACAATAAGAATAATAAAATCCTATTGTTTGTAAATAATCATAATTAAAATTTTCCTCCTCGCCCTAATTAGGGATTTATCAAACGACTAATTGCTAATTAGTTCCATAGGAATTTCACCTCAACTGTGGTTCTCACAGAGCCGTTCCGATTGATTGAGTCTATCGCTAAACGGAAGTATCATTATACTTTTAATTTGTCATCGCAAAATTAAGAGCAACTTAATTTTTATAACCAAATATTTATCGCTAACTATTTAATATAGATTACTGCGTATTTGTTAACGTGCTATAATTAAAAGAACGTATTTGATAAATGCTATTTGATTATCAAAGAACAAACTTATTTCTAAAAAAGAAACAAGTAAAAGGAACTTATCCTTCCAATTGTTTCCTAAATAAAGAGTGATTTAACAGACACAAATTTTATTTTTTTAATATTTTTTTCAAGTTTTCTAACGCTCGTTTTAAAACAATATGAACAGATTGTTGTGTAGCATTCTCTTCTTCAGCTATTTCTCTCTCGGTTTTCTCTTGAAAATAATATTTTTTAATCCTTCTTTTTTGTACATTGGGCAATTTATCTATTGCTTTTTTTAGCTCTTCAAAAGCACATTTATTAATAACCTCATCTTCTAAACTTATGGACTTATTAATAGCACGACTATTTAAATTATTTTCAAATATTTCAGAATGTTCAATATGGTTATCATATTCATTCATTTCTGATAAATCTTCTAACTCAAATTTATCTAAAGCATTAAAAATCTCTTCACTTATTTCTACCTTTTGAATAATTCCACGACTATCTTTAAAAGACACTATATAAACCTTACAAACATTATCTATTTCAAGTCTATACGGATTATCCTTATACCTTCTTCTTTTAGGTCTTTGCAACTTTTATACCTCCTATCAACTAACTTTTTTCGTAAATTGATAGGAGGAGATCTAATTTTTAGATATAAAAAAAAACGCAAGAACAGAACAAAATCTGAACTTGCATCATGAAAAAAACAGTAATAGTCCCTTTTTATTCCAAAGAGACTATACTGCATAAATAAATTCTCCCCGAAATATTGGGGTATATTATATATTTTAAATTACAAACATATTATACTTTTGCACTAAATATATAATTGTTTGATTAAACGTTAACAAAGTATAACCAACAATGACACTTTTTTAAATTAGAACAATAAACTTATAATTATAAACATTTTTTGTAAACAAATAACCAATTATATGATATAATCTAAAATTACATCAACAATCAAAACAAACTTAAATCATTATTATAAAAAACTAATAAAAATAAAAATAAAAATAAATTATAAATTATAAATTATTAATAATTAATAATTAATAATTAATAATTAAGAACACCCAAAAATAAACACTTTAAATTAATTTAACAATACAATCTTTTAATCATTTCATATAAAAAATACCAGGAAACAAAATTCATGGTATTTTTTTATTAAATTTTTAAAATCATTTTCCCTTTAACTTGATTTAAAGAAATTGTACCAAAGTTTCTTCCATCATAAGAATAAGGACGATTATCTCCTAAAACAAGTATTTTGTTGTTTTCAACAGTAACACTAAAATCATCTGTAAAATTTCTTTCAAACGGTTCCTTAATTTTTTTATTGTCAATAAACAACTTATTTTTATTAAATTCAACTTTATCTCCAGGTAATCCTATAATTCGTTTAACATACAATTTGTTATCCACTTTAACTATAACTATATCAAAATAATTAAGTTTAATATTATTCTTTTTATATAAAACAATATCATTATTATGCAAATTAGGTTTCATAGAATTACCATCAACTTTAAAAAGGCCAAAGGAAAAACAAAAATATAAAACAATTGCTAAAAATATTAAATATATTATTAATGAAATTTTTTTATTTTTTATAAATGCAATATGGCATCACATTCTTGAGCTAATTGTTCATTATGAGTTACCATAATTATAGTTTTTCCTTGTTTATTTAACTGTTTTAAAATACTCATAACTTTTCTTGCATTAGAATTGTCTAAATTTCCAGTTGGTTCATCAGCTAAAATAATATCTCCTTTTTTTAACATAATACGAGCCAAAGCTACTCTTTGCTGCTCACCTCCAGATAAAGTATAAACCTTCTTATTATTATAAGATGCCAAACCTACTTTGTCTAAAGCTTCTGATACTTTTTCTTTTTTTTCTTTCAACGGAATTTTTTCATATTCCAAAGCCAAAAGCAAATTATACTCAACACTTTCATCATCTATTAAAGCATAATTTTGAAATAAATAGTTTATATTGTTACGGATATATTCATTTACTTGTTTTTCTTTTAACATAGCAACATCTTTTCCGTTAAACAATACTTCTCCAGTATAATCAAAATCTAATAAACCAATTATATTTAATAAAGTACTTTTACCACAACCACTTTTTCCAACAATAGCCACAAATTCACCATTATTTATTTTATAAGATAAATCTGTGAATATAATCTTTTCACCAAAAGATTTACTTACTTTCTTTAATTCAATCATTTGCTCCTCCTTTTAAATCAATATAAACTTTATTAAACTTATATTTCTGAATTACAAATATAGATATTAAACAATCAATTATCAAAAACAACGATACAGATATAATAAACAAAATAATATTAAGTAAATTTAAAATTAAAAGAATAAAGAAAGATATAACTAAGGCAATAACAGTATACAAAATATTTCTCTTCATTATTGGTTCAAAAATTTTAAATTTATCAAATCCTAACAAATATTTCACTACAACAGACTGTTGTTCACTTTTAACATATAATGAAAATACTTCAATAGAAATTATAAAGTAAACCAAAACAATCAAAGCAACTCCTAAACACACTACTAACATTATTAACCTTGCACGTTGAATTTCGTCATTAAAATAATCTTTAAATGACATAAAATTACTTTGGCCAATCAAATTACTCAAACCAGCTTTTTTTACATCATCTAATACATAATCTAAAGTATTACTATTAACTTTTATTTTTAACCCCGTTGTTAATGAATTGCCAAATACGCTAATTCCTCTAGAACTTTCAATATAGGATAATTTTATTGAATCATCAACAACACGTAATCTAGGATTTTTAACATATTTAACACTTAAATCTAGTCTATACGAATTAAAAGATTGATCATCATATAAATACGCTTTAAATTCAAGAGGTATATTATATTTTTCATAATCTTTTTTAGAATCTTCTAAATAATACTTTTTAAATTTTGGAACGATATTTTTTTCGCTTTTAGCAAACAAGAAAAATACTCCATCAATATTATCAATATCTACCAATTGACCATTTAAATTATATATTTTTATATTCTCTTTTTTTAAATAATTTCTATCAACAGAAGCATAATCAAAATATTTACCTTCACTTTCCCATTTTTTTATTCTTCTTTCTTCATCAGGTTTTACTTTTACATAATTACTAAATTGAGAATAAAATGTGGATAGCCTTTTATCATTATATATAATGTTATATAAATTAGCTTGTTTATCATAATCATATATTTCAGGTGAATCAGCATTAAAATCTTTTATAATTCCATAATCCAATAACTCTTTAGAATTATTATAAACTTTTAACGATGAATTTAAAGATGAAATAGAATTTCCTAATAAAGAAATGCCAACAATCATCATTATAGTCATTAAAAGCTTTAATTTAGCACTTGTTTTGCCAATCTTTATTGCAACATTTTGTTTTTTTATAATATTAGAAGTGCGATAACTTTTTAAAATAAGATTAACACAAAGCATATTCAAAAAATAAGTAATTAACAATAACAAACATGTAATAATCAGCAAGAATAAGAACTGTAAAAGATTCATATTACTTGCTAAAATCAATGCTAAAATTAAAATAATAATTGAAAAAATAATATATATTTTTAGTTTATTTTTTATCATAATATTAGAAATTTTTATTTTGTCAAAACCTAACAACTTCATACAACCAATTTTTTTAGAATTATAATAAGTATCATAAATTTCAAAAACAAAATAAAATATCATTATAAATATAATACTAAATACCAACAATATAAATGTTTCGGTTTGCAAATCTGTAATTGATAAGCTGGTAGATATATCTTTATCAACAATTTTTTTTATTTGATTACTAAAATTAACAAAATCATCGTAATTCTTGTAATAAACCAAATATTCACCATAATAATTTCCTTTTTCATTTATTAATGTCGAAAAAGTATAAAAATTATATTTGTCATTTTCCAAAAAATCTTTTATTAAAAAAACTTGTTTACTATCTTGATGATTATATGTAGAAATAAAAGAATCATCTGTTATTTTTTTATTTAATGACACAACTTTAAATTTTTTACTAATAATTTTTTTTATTTTGTTAATATTATCTAAAGAAACATAAACATTTTTTATAGAACCATCTTTACCAGAAATGTTTGATTTAGCTAAAACAACTTTATTATCTTGTGCTAATTTTGCCACTTCTTTCATAGATTTATCATTAATAACGATATCATCGCTATAATTAATTCTAATGGAATCTCTACTATATCCAAAAAAGTTCAAATATTGACTCGATTGAGAAAAATTTAGAAAAAGAATAGAAATAATTATTGCTACCAATATACATAAAATAGGTATTATTCTAGTTACATATTTCAAAAAAACCACCTCTTACAACAAAAAGTGGAGAATAAGAAATTCTCCACGACATTATTCTTACTCTCTCCAGTAGCCTCTGACTTCAGCATAATCATCAAACAAACTTCCATAATCTCTATGCGTTATAGAACGAGTTGATTTCTTTGCCCAGTCAGAATAAGTACCCCCAGCTCCAGATCTAGCATAAACTTGTTTCTGGTAATTGTAGGCAGCTGGAGCACCGTTAGACATTGTGCCTTCAATCCAATTTCCTTGTAAAGATGTACCAGCAGCAGTATCCATATGGAAAACGTTATTAGGTCCCAAGTTATAGCCAGCTAATGCTGTTGCTAAACCAGAAACTGTTACGACAACTGCAAATGCAAGAGTAGTCACATACTTTTTCATTGTACTCACCTCCTTGTCTTTTTAGATTTCTATTATAAAAATAATAGACAAATTAAGGAGATGTAATGGTTGCAAATATAACCAGTAACAACAACAAGAAGAACAACAATCACAT
This sequence comes from uncultured Bacilli bacterium, assembly GCA_944358545.1. Classification (GTDB taxonomy): domain Bacteria; phylum Bacillota_I; class Bacilli_A; order RF39; family UBA660; genus Coprosoma. Next base: position 27,699 of record CALVRJ010000002.1, read on the forward strand.
CATAATGCAATATTAATTAATAAAATATTACAATTAAATAATAACATAACGCAAGAAATTAAAACAAATATTTGCTCGAAAAAACAGTAACTGTGCTTAAACGCTTTTTATTTTAACAATTTGTTTATAATACAAGCGTTCGAGCAAAAAAACATAGCATTCGAACAAAATAAATAAAATGTTTGTTATTTTTTATCATCCTTATTATTTTTTTATAGCACACTCTTAAATATTTTAAAGTAAATAAAAACAAATAACAAAATCCAAAAATATTTTAGCACAATTAGAACCAAAAATCAATTGGTAAATTTTGCACCACTAGAATAATAAATAGGTGGTCATATGACATATTTTTCTAAAAAAATTCGTGATACAAGAATAGACAATGATTCAACACAAGAACAGATGGCAAACATCTTAGGAATAGCAAGAAGCAGATATAAAAATTATGAAATTGAAAGAAATATGATGCCATTATTTATAATTGTTAAGTTTGCAAATCATTTTAATTTAAGCTTAGATTTTTTATTTAATCTATCAAATAAAAAATATTGTAATTCTAATATAAATTATAATAATGACCTTTCAGCTAAATTAATTAAGCAAATAAGACAAGAGAAAAATCTTTCACAAGAAAAATTTGGAAAAATACTTGGATTACCACAACGCACATATTCAAGTTATGAAAACAACGAAAGAACATTAACCATAGAAATACTACTCAAAATAGCAAAAATCACGCATTATTCCCTTGATTACCTCACAGGGCGAGTAAACAATTAAAAAATATAATTTAGAAAGTTAAAAATCTAATATAAAAAAACGCAAAAAGTAAAACAAACTATAAATTTTACTTTTTGCGTTTTTATGTTATTCCATAACCATATATATCTTTACTATTTATTTTATAATTTCTTTCTTTAACTTGATCACCAGAATTTCCCTCAATTGTATAAACCATATTGTTTTCAACTTTCTCAACAATTCCAACATGGTCTGCTCGGCCATCTTGTTGCCAATCAAAGAAAATAATATCTCCAGACTTTGGAATATATCCCCTATCTCGCCATCTAGACATAGATTTAAACCAAGGCACACCTTGATTTGTACATGAAGAAAACCTAGGAACAATTACATTTAAATTACCAGATTGATTAGCTACCCAGCTTACAAATATCGCACACCACTCTACTCTCTGTTGAAATCCATACCATGACCAAAATTTTTGCCCACCTTTATTTCCAATTTCATTCTTTGCAATTTGAACCATATCGCTATTTCCTAATGATTTTCCAAAAATTACATTTTTCCATAAAGATTTGTATTTTTCGTTTGTTAGCTCATAAAACTGTTTCTTTTGATCAATATTAAACATATTTAAATTCATAATTTCTTCAGGTGATTTACCATCTATCCTAATCGTAAGCATTTTTATAGCTCTTCCATCTTCAGACTGTCTATCACTAATAGATGATGTAATAACGTTCATCTCCCAAAAAATGGACTTTAAAATTTCAACCTTATTATCATCCATTGTAACAACTTCCGTTGCAACTTGTCCATTAGCTACTTTTACTGCATAAATTGAAAGTACATCTTCCCACGAAGCCATATTGGAAACAATTTCATAATCATCGTGAGGAGTTGTATTTTGAATTTCTAATATTTTATTATTTAAATCTATTTTTATTTCTTCAACAACTTGACTTATAGTTTTCTCATTATTCATATTCTCACTTGAAAAGAAAATACCAAATACTGAATTAAGCAATATAGCAATTAAAGTTATAACTAAAATTATTACAACAGCAATAACTCCAAATATTCCAAGAGGAACTATCATATTTTTCAATTTAAGAACATTAGCTTTTAAAGCACTATAAAACCTAGATTTTTTTTGTAAGTTTTTCTTTTTAGATTTAGTATTCTTTAAAGATAATAGTTTTTGTTTTACATATCCTTTTGCCTTATTAGGATTACTTTTAGATTTACTTTTAAAGCTAAATTTGTTTTTCAATTTATTAGATTTAGAGTTTACTTGAGTATTATTAATTTCTTCTTTTAATTGATTTAATCGTTTTTTTTGTTTCTTAGCTAAGCTTTTAGATTGATATTTAAATACAGGTCTTATTGTATCCTTTATATACCCAATACTTTGTTCATTAACATTCTCATCGGTATATTCACTTTTTTCCTTAACATATTCTAATGCTTCCTTAGTCTTCTCGGCAACAATAAGACCTTTATCCAATAATTTTATTTTTTTTTTAGGTTTCTCTTTTATATCAGACATCTAAGACTTCACTCGGTTTAGTTGTCATTAATTTATAAAGCTTTGTATTCTTAGGAAAATCATTTTCAAAAGGAACTAAAATGCTACCAATTCTAATAAGGCCATGTCCTGCAGCCACATTAGTAATATAACTCATTTGAAGTTCAGAAATATTTAATAATTTGGCTAATTCAACTCTGTCTGTTGCGGCTTGATTAAGCATAACAATAAATTCAGAATTTGCAAGCATCGTTCTTGCAGTATGACTTTGTAATAAATCATCGACATTCTGTGTTATCCCAGTCGCACATGCTCCATATTTTCTAACACGTTTCCATAAAGTAAACAAGAAATTTGCCGAATACTCATGTTGAAATAACAAATATATTTCATCAATAAAAATATAAGTAGTTCTGCCTTTAGACCTATTTTTTGTTATTCTATTTAAAATACTATCTAATATAACTAACATTCCAAGTGATTGAAGTTGTTTACCCAAGTCTAAAATATCATAACAAATTAATCTATTATTTGTATCTACATTAGTCTGTTTAGCAAAAGTATTCAAACTACCATTAGTAAATAATTCAATAGCAAGAGCTATACTCTTTGCTTCGGGTTCAGTTTGTTTCATTAACTCATCATGAAAATCTTGTAATGTTGGTGGTGTACCTTGATAATTTCCCTGCTGATAAAACCTATAAACATTTGCCGTACATCTATCAATTATTGATTTTGCTTGTGGATTTAAATTGTTTTTTCCAATCAATTGCTCACAAAGTGATAATAAGAATTCAGACTTTAAAATAACTGGATTTGCTCCATCACCATAATCTTTATTAAGATCCATCGCATTTATATGATTATTACTTGTTGATGATATTTTTATAACCTCACCATGTAAAGCATTTACTAAATTACCATATTCCCTTTCAGGATCTATTATAATTATATCAGCATTTGGATTTTTAAGCATAGTGTTAACAATTTCATTTTTGGCTACAAAAGATTTACCACTACCTGGAACACCTAAAATAAATGAATTTCCATTTAGTAAACTACCTCTATCAGCTAATATCATATTTTTACTAATCACATTTTGACCGTAATATACACCATGAGGATGGTTAATTTCCTGCACTCTAAATGGCATAAAAACAGCAAGTGATTCTGTAGTTAAAGTTCTTAATGAATCTATTTTTTTAACACCGTAAGGAATTACAGTATTAAGTCCATCCATTTGTTGCCACTTTAATACTGCCAGCTGACATAAATGTTTTCTAGCGGTTGCAAGTAAAGCTTCGGTATCATTATCTAACTCTTTTTTACTATTTGCCGTATGCACAAAAGTTAAAGTGGATAAAAACATTCTTTGATCTCTAGTTGTTAAATCCTCTAAAAATTCTTTACTTTCTTTTCTTTGAAGTTCTAAATCATAAGGAATAACTGCACTAAAATTGTTTTTATCATTTTGTCTTCGTTGCCAATTTGTAATATTGCTTTCAACCCCAAGTCTTCTGTTTTCTACCTCACGAATTGCTTCATCCAAAGGAATTGGTAAAACATCTATGCTCATCATCATATTTTTATTTATATCAGTAAGTTCTGATACCATCGAATCTTTAATAAATGAAGCATATTCTTTTAAAAACAAAACTCTACCATATTTATTACCAAACATAAAATAATCCTTTTCAAAACTAAAACTATCTGGACATATATAATCTTTAAAACTATGCCCTTTTTTCATGTTAGATAATACATCAAAACTAAAGTAATTCTCTTCGCCAATTCTAAAAAAATCATAAAATACTTTTAATCTATTAACAGAATTCGTTCTAATACATTTAGAACCTAATTCAGCTAAACGATTAGATAACTCCACTTCAATTCTATTAAAATAATTTCTTGCCTCTTCTAAACTATTTTTATTTACAGTAATTGTTATATATTTTTCTTGAACAATATTATTAAAGTCAGATACTTTATTTTTAAGCATATCATTATACTCTCTTCGATATTCATCAAGACTATCATTAACATAATCAGATAACATATTCTTTTCAAAATCTTGTTTGTTAATATAATGATTATTTATTGTAATTTTTGTTATCGCACTAGTATCAAATCCATTTAAAACTTCACTATATTTTAAAAACATTGCTTCTTTATCATTTTTAGAAGCAACGGCATAATTTACATCAGTAAACTTATAAGATACAGAATACTTATTTTCTCCAACTAAAAAAATTCCATCTTCAAACATTTTTTGAACTGGAATAACATCTTGAACTCCTTTAGGTACAATATATTTTTCATGTTCATTGTTTTTTATTTTTTTGAATAGATTCATCTGATTTCTCCCTTCTATTTAATAACTCATAATAATAATTTGTTGGTCTAAAAGTTAATTGCTTAGGAACTAATAGCTCAGATCTAATCCATGCTAAAACAAACTTTTCAGCTGACATTCCATTATAATTAAAGAAGCCAAGAAAAGCAAAAGGAAAAGCTCCAAGCATACATATCCATGAACTAATTTCTGTCCCCACTAAATTGTTAAATAATATATATAAAAATAAAGCTACAACACAAGCAAGTAAAGAAAAAACAAATTGCCTAACAGTCAAACCAAAATAAATATTTTCTTTATAATTTCTTATCTCTTTATTTATTTTAACTTCCATAAGAAACACCTACCTTTCAACATTTTTATTATTTTTTTTTTGCAACACTTCACTAAGTACATCAATTAAATCAGGATAGCTTAACTTGGCAAGTTCAATTGCTCCGTTTAATCTTCGTAATCTTTGTTCTAAATAATAATTACTTTTATTAGCTCGTTTACAAAAATGAGAATAACTTTCTTTAATTTTATTAATTTCTGATTCATCTAACAAAACACGTACACCATATTCAAGTAAGTAATAAAATGACTCTATTACAGTGCCTTTATTCTTTTTTAACATTTCTTTATCCATTATAATACCTTTCCTTCCATAACATCTATTTATAATCCCATCATTTCTTTTATTATTCTATCTGCTAATTTAACAGTTCCAACAAGTACAAGCATATTAAAAATAAGTTCACCAACATAGCTCCATACTTGTGTAATAGGACTAGCCGTCGTATCAACTACAGGTGGAGCAGAAGCAAATAGCGAAAAAATAATACATGCAAGAACAATAATTGCTCCTTCCAAACAAACACCAACATAACTCTTCAAGAAGTTCTGCCCAATACTTTGTGTTGGTTCACCGGCAAAACAAGAAAGAGGAATAGGAGCAATAGCCGTATAAATATATATTTTAAAGAATCTTGCATATACAGTTAAAATCATAATAAAAGATAAAACTAAAATTACCAATCCGGCTATCAATGTAATTGCCCAAAGTGGTATAGATTCAAAGAACCCCATATTTTCTATTGTAGATATAAGATCTTGTGGTAAACTGCTTTTACTTGAAAACAGAACGTCAGATGTACTCATAATTTTATCAATAACTCCTTGAACAATATCAAATATAGCAAGCATTAATTTTAATCCGTAAGTCACTATTCCTTTAGATATTACAAATCTAATAAAAAGTCTAAACATGTGTTCTGGTCTTTTTACTTCTTCATAAGTATTACAAGTTTTTATAACTCCAACTAAAAAAAATAGAACTAATAAACCATAGCCTATTCCTTGCATAGCAGTATAAATATTATTGATTACATCCCATATTCCGCCACCTTTAAAAGTTTGAGGCGACTCTGTAATTAACTTCCAAATAGTTGCAAGATTATCATTCCAGGTATCAAGAGCATTCTGAAGGTTTTGAACAATCCAGTTATCAGACATTTATTATTCTCCTACTTTAAAATAATATCTAAAATTGGTTGTATAAAAACCATTATAATTCCCCCACCAACAGACAAAAAGCCATCAGTTCTTTGTGTCGCATCATGACTACGAATTGAAATTCCAATTTGCATAACACCAAAACCTGTAAAAATAACACCTATTGCCCTAACAAAACTAAATATAAAGTTTGTCAAATTATCTACAACAGTAATCGGATCATCTGCTGCAAACACAGAACCTCTCGTCCAAAACATCAATGAAATAGCAAACGTAATAAACTTATATAAACTTAAAAATTTATTTTTTCTCACTTTTCTCACCTTCTTTATTTCTATTTATATAATCATCAATTTCTTCAGATGAAATCACTGTATAATTTGATTCATTATCCATGCTAATACTTTCATTTTCTTCGCTATTATTTTCATCAAAACTTATAACTATCGAAGCAACTTCATTGTCAGTTTTTCCATGCACATATATACCACCTTCTCCATCAGCAGAAAATTTAATATTAGGGTGCTTTAAAATATTATATTTATTATCTTTAACTGGTCTTTCGCCTCTTATAAAAAGCAAAGCATAATTATTATCAAGCATTCTTACCTCATCAGGTGTCATAAGTTCTCTGCCACTTAATTGATAATTAGTAGAATAATTACCAGACCTGCCAGATGTCTTTCCATGGGTATCTAAATCTATTGTTTCTTTTCCAAGAAGTTCACTAATATATTTATGTGTAGATTGCTCATTCCCACCTAAATAAAGTAACTCATCACAATTACCAACAATAGATTCCCATTGCTTTTCAAATAAAGCTTTTAATTGAGCTAAATTCTGTAATATGATTGAAACTGACACATTCCTACTTCTCATAGTAGACAATATTTTTTCAAAATCATCTGGTAAACTTACATTGGCAAATTCATCCATTACAAAGTGAACATGCATAGATAAACTTCCACCATATTTATTATCTGCTAAGAAAAAAAGTTGTTGGAACAGCTGAGTATATAAAATACTTACTAAAAAATTAAAAGAAGTATCATTATCTGGAATTAAAGCAAATAAAGCAACTTTCTTTTCACCTAGTGAAGATAAATCTAATTCATCTACCATAGTTAAAGAAGCCATACTTTCAAGATTAAATTTTTCAAGTCTACTTGCCAACGTTATTTGTATCGACTTCAACGTTTTACCAGAACCTGAACGATAATTTTTATAATATTTAACAGCTATATGATTCGGATATTCTTCTTCTAATTTTTCAAACAAAATATCTAACGGACTTAAATACATATCATCATCCTCTTTTACTTCACCTGCTCTAAGCATTTCAAGAACCATGCTAAAGTTTTGTTCATCTTCTGGAGCTTCATATTTTAGATAAAAAATTAATGCAAGTAATAACATGCTCGCTGCAGTATCCCAAAATGGATCATTAGTAGAAGAAGCTTTTGGAGTTGTAGCTTTAAACAAATTGGTAACTAATTTTTGAACATCATTATCATCTCTAAGATATACAAAAGGATTATAACAATGACTTTTATCCATATTTATTAAATCTAAAACCTTTACCTCATAACCAAATTTTTCTAAAAGATTTCCTGTATCTCTCAAAAGCTCACCTTTAGGATCTAAAACAACATATGAACAATTACATTGCATTATATTAGGTTTACAATAAAATCTAGTTTTCCCTGCACCACTTCCGCCAATAACTAAAGTATTCAAATTTCTACGATGTATTCTTCCATCTAATCCAATACAAACATTATTTGTTAATATTTTGTTATTCAAATCAGAATTTTGCTTATATTTTTTATTTATACTTCTCGCATTACCCCACTTTGCCGAACCATATTCTACCTTTCTTCTATAGTTCTTCTTTGATGACAAAATAATTCCATAGACAATTACATATACACAAAGACATACTGCAATCGTTTTAAAAGTGCTTTCACACAACACTATTTTAAATGGATTACTTAAAATGTTTGAAAAATTATTTACTATTCCTACTAATCCATGATTAGATATAGGTGCGATTAATAATGCAAACCATAAAACAAATACAAACCCAAACAAGAATAACAAAAGCTGTTCTTTATAACTATTGTTCATAACAATTACCTAGAATATCCTCGGCTTCTATTAATAGTAACTCTTTGCAAATACTCATCAATGCCTTCATTAATTTTGTTTACAATATTTTTTATTTCAACTAAATCTTTTCGGGCTTCTATACTAGAATTATTTATAAATGTCTTTGGAAGTTCATCAAAAGAATATGAAGACACATCTAAATCATGAATTTTGCATAAAATATAAGCAATTGATGTAACTTTAAAATTATCCATTTCTTTATCATAACTTGAAGTATATTCCAATCTTGCAAGTTCAAATGCTAATGATTTAAAAATCATATTATAGTCCATTCCCCTTCGAATATAAATAATATTCTTATTATCACCAACTGTTTCATGACTAGCATTTAAATTAGAATCATCAAAGCCATCAACAGCTTTTATTTCCGCTAAATTATTATGCAAAAAAGCTTTTAATAGCGTTCTGTTATCATATTTTGTTTTTTTGTTTTTAGCATTTGTTTGGGAAATATCATACATTTCTTTAGAATGATAATCCATAATCTCTTTTTCACCATCAAAAACTGGTTCTAAAATATATATCGGTTTTGCCTTTTTTGATATCTTAATACTTTCTCTCTCCCAAGCTAAACTATCTTTTATAAGAGTTGCCTTAGGCATTTGTGATGCTATTAAAATGGCATTTGCTGTAGAATACTTATAAAACTTTGCTTGAACATCTAAAAAATCTTTAAATGATATAGATTTGTTCTGCAAATTTATTATTGCCTCATTTATTATTTTATATAATTCGTTATTATCTTTCATGGCTAGATTTCTCCTTATCTAATAAATTTTCTTCTTTTTTATTTACAAGTGATTCTTTTATTTTCCTTAATTTTTTTCTAACAGACTCTTTCTTTTTAGTACCAATTTCTGAGCTTTTTTTGTTCTTCAAGGAAGGTTCGGACTGATTTTTTTTTACTTTGTTTTCAGACTTGTTTTTAGATTGATTGGAAAATAAATCTTTCATTATTTCCTCATCACTTTTATCTTTGTTTTTATTTTTTGAAGGCTTTGACAATATATCATCCACAATATCATCATCTTTAGTTCTAACATTTTTACCATGAGTTTTCTTATTATAATCTTTAGGACTATCGTTTTCATGCTCTACAGTTGTCTCTTTATAAGTTGAAAATTTATATCTATTTATTATGCGATTAATTCTTGCAGCGTCTTCGGCCCTTACCATAAAATCAATCATTCCATCTTTGTCTTGATGTTTTTTATCAATTAATAAAGCATATAATATTCCATATCTTTTAGCAACTTGTTGAAAAAATTTTAATTCTTCTTTTCTTACCGAAAACACTTTTAAAGGTCTACCTGACTTTAGTAATTTTTCAAGTTTAGTTTTTCCTTTAGTCTGTTTCTTCCCACGATAAATAGCATAAAGTAAAGCAGCAATATTTTTTGCTGCCACTCCTGTTAATCTCAAAGTAACTTCTGTTCCTTGCAAGCTCATTCTTACAACCGATTCAGCTGCCTCTCCTGAATTCATTTCTATCAACTTCCTTTCTATTTTCTTCATCTTGTTTTTTTATATTATTTTCAATCATTGATTTTCTTTTTTCAATTTCGTAAAGTAGCTTAACCTCTCTACGTAAATCATTTATTTCTTTACTTAATCGACTATTTTCAAGTTGATATGTTACCAAATCTTCTTTACTAGTAGTCTTCTTTATCTTATAATTTAACTTCTCTTTTCTATCTAATAAAGTATCTAGTTGCTTTTCTTTCTTTGTTTTAAATTTAATAAAATCTACATCAGTAATTATATTATTATTTCCAAGTAATTCCGTTTGTTTCATTAGATTATCAAACTCTTTTAAATCAGATCTAATTTCTGGAATTAATTTATAATTTAAATTCTTTTTAGGAAACACTTCAAGCAAATAACAATAATACATAAATAATCCGTAAATTCCTTTATTTCTGTTTTTCATTTTAAAAAAGTTTTCTACAGGTGTTCTCCCTTTTTTAATAAAATTTTCTTCAATTCTTTTTATTATATTTGCTTTACTATACTCATTACCAAATGTTCTAGAAACCCTAACTTTAAACCCGTCTAGCTTTCTTCTTATACTAAATATCTTATTAATGATAGTAACTTCATATCCCATTGAATTTAATTTATTTAAAAAGTCTTTATACGAATAAGAATTTAAAATAGCCGCATCAAGATCATCTTTTATCATTTGATAATAATCAGAAGAATTAACATATTTTTTATAAAAGTTTTCATACTTAAATCCTGCTTTACTCTTCTTTTCAGTAAGTATACTTAATCCATATTCTGCACATAAATCGTCCGAAAGTCTTCTTAATCTAGCATAATTAATATTGTTATCATAATATTTTTTTCCATCTTTAAAGGAAACTGAATTAATAACAAAATGGTTATGAATGTGTTTAGTATTTTGGTGAGTACTAATAACAACTTCAAATCTATCTCCCCACATTTCGTTAGCAAGTTGAACACCTATTTTATGAGCAAGTTCCGGAGTAACTTCACCTTCCGCAAAAGACTGATAAGCATGGAATCCTAAAATACCGCCTTCTTTTTTATATGACTTTTTAGTTAAAATCATTTCCTTATAAGCCGTCTCAACAGAACAATTAAGTGCAGAAACATAACATTCCTTTTCTGATTTTAAATCTATAAGTTCCTTATCATGCAAATTAAAAAACTCTTCACCATAAGAAGAGTTTCTCGTTTTTTCAATATTAGTTGTATATTCTATAACATGATCTAATCTTTTGTTAATTTTCCATATTTTTGTAGTAGCCATATATCACCACCCTAAATAACAAAAATATAATATTATTCATAAAAGAAAAAGTTTATTTCATCAGTACCAATAATGGAATCTATATTTTCTATTTCAGTTTCATTTATCAATACAGATTCATCAATCTTAAAAGGAAGCCAAGAAGAATTCCATAATTCTTCTTTACAACCATAAACTTTTTTAGCTAATAAAGTAGAGTATTCTTTATCTCTGTTAAACTTTAAAGTTATACGCTGCAAACACATATTTATGTCATCTGTATTAGGTATTTCTTTAAATTTATTTCTAATACTTTCTATATAATAATCTATCTTATCAGTACAAAAGCTAAGTAACTTACTTAATATCCCTGAACAAGCCATATATGATTTAGGATTTCTAATTAATATATCGGTAGTTATACTGATTAATTGTTCCAAACATTCTGGTTCTTCTTCTAAATCTTTCAATTTTTTTTCATAGAAATTTACAAGCATTTTTTTTACAAAACTACTGTTTGGATTTTTCAAAGAAAACTGTCTTATTTTTAATAACCAGTTTAAAATACTTTTATCTTCAACTATCAAAAACAAACTATTCAATTTATCTTGTTTAATAGAATTAGATATAACATCATCACAAACAAAAGTCTTTTTAGTATTAAATTTCATGTTTAATTCTGATAAAACTTCTGATAAAATTTTCAAAATCTTTTCTAAATCAGATTTACTATTTGAAAAAATTCTATAATCATCTCTAAATCGTATTATCTTATAATCATATATATCTTTTAATCTTTCAGATAATAACATATCTGCATATCCTAAAACTATTTCGGCAATAAAATCCATTAATACACTTCCCTGAGGAATACCATTTGTTTGTCCATATGACATACATTGTATTCTCTCATCAATGATATTACCTATTATAGGGTCAAAGCGATGGTCTTTCGCATATAATTTATCATGTATTGCCCACGAAATAGAATGAGTATATATAGAACTATAGCAATTTTCAATATCCGCATGAGCCATATATTTATAATTCAAAGATAATTGTATACTTCGATTTTCAATGTTCTCTAACCAATTATCTATTATATTTGCAGTAGAACTTTTATCATTATCCGAATCAAAAGGAATACTATAACATTCAATATTACATAAATTTCTAAATTGTTTTAATCGTTCTGTTATAATTTTCCAATTATCAGGTTTTGTTATTTCATAAACTAAATCTATATATAAAATTGGATGTATTATTTGCAGTTGTCGCCAAGTATATTTACCATCCTTGTTCGACATATAATTGTAATTAACATTCTCACATTTTTTAACTTGTTTTATTAAGTCTTTATCAAGTTTACATGAAAGATCATAAAAATATTTACATTCTGACATTTTTAATAAAGCACCAAAATCAAAATATTTTGGCAAATCAATCGAACAATAATTAGAACCTTCTAGGAAAAAAAGCTTTGCTTGATTAGCCTCCATATCTATAACGCTTAATCTTTCCATATTACCACCTCGACAAGTATTATATCACTCATCATTTGTCTTTTCATTGTCTTTTATATTAAAAATTCTTTTTTTATATCTATAATAAATTTGTTCAACTTTTCTGTTTCTTTGTTATATGAATCTCTATCTATATAATTTAAATGATTGGCTTTCTTTGCAATTTGATTTAAATTATTTCCTATATATCTAAGTTGTTTAATTGCCTCATAAAACCTATCATCAGGTTTTTCTCTCGGCTGAAAATTCATTATTAAATTACGTAATAAAGTAGCCTCATTTAAACCGGTTTTTTTAGCTTGTTTTTTTAACTGTGTAGCTTCTTCTCTATTAAGCCATATTTGTTTTTTTATATTTCTTTTTCTCATTTTATTACATTTCCACCTTTCAAACTTAAATTTCCCACATATATAAACCATAATTTTATTAGAATATTACGGGAGTAAATATTCAGTGCTTGCTAGGACAAAAATTCAGACCTAAAAAAATCTGAATTTAATCCTTAAACACACTGAAAAAATCATCGGCTTTCTCTATCTATGTTCCTCTTTACATAACATAAAAAATCATTAAAATCTTTACAAATTACAGCTGGCTTATCAAACACTTCATATCCGCCTGATAAAACATTGCTTATCGCTTTAGCTGATAACCTACCTACATCATCATTATCTAAATGTAAAATAATCCTTTTTATATTTGGATTATTTTTTAAATAATTAAGTAATGACGAAGGCAAATTACTATACCTAAGATTATTTGGAACATAAACTCCACCAAATGATAACAAGTTATATTTATGCCAGTCAATATTACTCATTTTTAATATAGTAGCATAAGATAACAAGTCAATTGCACTTTCAAACAAATGTAGATCTTTATTCTTCACGTCAGAACTAATTCTAAATGAATACTCTTTACAGCTTCCAGTTACTTCCTTAATAAATCTATGTTGTCCGGTGCCTCTGCACATTGCATATTTTGGCACTTTATTTTCATTATATCCAACAAAAACTACATTATTATTAACATCTTGATAAATAAGACTATTATTTATACATTCATTAATAATTGAATCATCAATACCTCTTTTAGTTAAATACTTTATTGCTACATCGTTATTTTTAGCTTTAACTGGTAACTTAAACATTGTTTTATTAACTTCTGGACACTTAGAAATATCTAGATTCTGAACCATATTAATTTTATCTAATATTATTTTCATAGAATCCATAAAACTATAACCTCTAACTTTAATTAAATAATCTAATGCGCTCTTTCCACCAATGCTTTTTGAAAACCAATACCACATACCATTAGAAATCTTTAAACTATCATGAGTCTTTGTCGTATAGTTTCCTCTACAAACAACAATCAGTTCATCTGGCTCAAAGTTCTGCAAATATGTTAGTAAATCGATTTGTTTTACTTTTTGAATTGTATTTTTTGAATAATAAGGCATAATTATTATCTTTCCAATTCTTTCTTTTTGGCTTTTTCATTAAATAATGTTTCAATATATTCCTTAATATTAATCTCTTTAATAGCTTCTGAATCAAGGACATATTCGCCACTATAATATTTTTCTTTCACAATGTTAATAGCATCCTTCAAAGACTTGGATTTAACTTCAACAACATCTTGTAAAATTTCCTCTATTTCTATTTTGTATGTTTTCATTTTATCCTCCAATCTAAAAAAGTGCTTTAATTATATACAATCAAAACACTTTATACATGTTTTCAAATTTTTTCATTTAAACCTTTAATAAATATTTCCTTAAGTTCAATATCGTATTTTCTTTGTTTCACATCTAATAACAATATAAGATTATTCACCTCTTCCATTGTAAGTGAACATGCTTCTTTATCTTCTAATACTTTTCGTATACGTGGATAATTATTTAATATTAATTCTTCTTTTTTGCAATAATAATTATATTGTTTGTTTTTCCTTTTTAGTTCACATAATACATCAGAAAAAAACTCGGCAAAACATTTATTGATTGCATAATCTTTTATAAAACTTTTTTTCATCACATTGCCCCACTTTCAATATTAATTTTATACAAAACAATTAAATATTTACAATGTGCAAATAAATAAGTCTACATTATTGACAAAACTATCTTTCTTGTTCATTTTCTTTATATTTAGTAGATAAAAAAGTAACCTTCTCCGCAATTACTTCCATAACAATTCTATTATTTTCATCGTTATTGTAAGTTTGAAGACGACCTTTAATACCAACAAGATCACCTTTCTTACAATATTCAGCCGTATTAGTAGCAATTCCTTGCCACAATTTACAATTTACAAAGTCAGTTTCATACTCACCATCTTCATTTTTAAAAGACCTTGGCACTGCCAATGTTACATTTGTATACTTCTTTCCGCTTTCAGTTTCATAAACCTCTGGTTCATTTGCTAAACGTCCTACTAAAACTACCTGATTTAACATTTACATCACAACCTTTCCTTTTTTATTTAAAAGTGTTCAATCATTTTATTAGTTTTTAAATAGAAGCTTTTTTCAAAAACATTTTCCTATCTACGCATATAAAAGTAATAACTTCCTACCTAAGTTTTCATCTCCTTAAGAATTTTTAATATTTCTCTTTTGAATTTAAGTAATTAATATAAATAGTTTGCTCTGTATCGTTATTTTTGGTACAAGTAATTAACGTTAAAGTACTTTTATTTGAATTACGTTGTATTTTTACTTTGCCAGTTTTTTTCACGTTATAAATGTTATCTAAAATATACTCATATTTTATTCCAGAATAATAAATATACACTTTAGCACCTGTTTTTAATTTATATAAATTTTTAAAATAAGATATATTACTAGTTCCAGAATGTGCTGCCAAAATCAAATTTCCTTTATCAACATCAGGAAATTGTGAACCTTCAATAATTTGGATTCCTTTATCAACATCATTTCTAAAAGAATTAAAATCTACAAGTCCTGTTTTTAATAAAACAGAAGGTATTTCTAACACTGCAATATAAACATTTTCTGATTGACTATTTACATTTTTAATTTCTGTATTTGATTTATTATTTTGCTTGAAAAAAGCGTCTACAGATTTCTCATTTTCAATTAAAGGTTCTTCATATTTATAAAGATTATAGGTATATAACGTTATTCCAATAAGAAGTAAAAAAAGGCCTAATAGTAATAGACCTTTTGAATTCTTATTCTTTTTTACTTTTATTTCTTCTTTTTTTAACTTCATCATAAACAATAATTCCTATTCCAGCAGCACATATAATAACAGCGATTATATTACCAATGTTAGATTGATTTTTTTGAGTATTAGGTACATTAACAATTTGTTCATTGGTCATTGTAGCTTTAACTATTTCACCATTTTCTTTGATTTCAAAATAAACTTTTTCATCTGATAATTTATAACCAGTAGCAGGATTACGTTCTATAATATAATATTTTTGACCAGCGAGTAAATCTGTAATGACAATCTTTCCATTCTCATCTGTTACTCCTTGATAAACGAGTCTATCATCTTCTGTGAAAATCATTATCTCAGTGTTTGGAATAACATTACCATTGGTAAAGTCAAGTTTTGTAAACTCGAGTGTCCCTTTTGGTAAATAGTTTTGAATGTCTAATTTTTTAATAATCTTACCATTCACTAAATCATTTTTAGTTGTTTCAAAATAATATTTTTCATTACTTACCATATTTCCTTGTGCTGATTTACCTTCAACTAAGAAATATTTACCGTAATACATATTTTCAAGTTTAACAAATCCAAGTTTATCTGTTGTTAAAGTATCAATAAGATCATATTTTTTATAAATAACTTTACCAGTACTATCAACTATATCTTCATTTGCATAAATTGCAAATTCAACTTCAGGTAAATTTATTGTTTCATAACTATAACTGCCATTAGAATAAACAATTTTTTCGCCTTTCTTATTAATTTCAACAGAACCACCATTAGATTTAATTTTTATTTCAAAATTTAACGGATTACTAATTCTTAATGTAGCTAATGTTTGAGAACTCTCTTTATAGTAAATCAAATTAACTTGATTATCATAGTTTTTCTTAACAAACTTAAGAGTTTCTTCACCAATAAAATTATCATCTAATTTAATATCTAAATTATTAACATTAACTGATACTTTGTTTTGTCCATTATAATTAAGACTAAATTGATTTAATACTTTGTTTGTATCGTTTAAAACAATTTCATCACCCATGTTAGCTTCAATTTTATCATTTGCAAAACTAGGTAAAGAACTATAATTATTCACCAAATTTAAAATATCATTCTTTTCTTTAGTTAAATCAATTTCTGTACCACCATTTCGTTCTGTGGTATATTTTGTTTCTACATTTCTTGCTTTTTCCCAAATAAGTTGTTGAGCAGCCATATAATATTTATCTGTTTGATGACCAGGGTATTCATAACCGAAATAACCAACTTTTTCAATAAAATCTTCTTGTTCATCCGAAAGACCAACTACACTCCAATCAGTTGTTGAATTGTATGTGTGATCAGTTATTTGAACTAATGGTTCAATACAATAAGCTAACTTTTCATTTAAATAAAACTTGTTAGCGTGTCCAGTCATTATCTTACCGGTATCTTTATCTTTCTGATAATAATAAGCCCCATCTATTACTTCTTTTGTAAACTGTGAATCATTCTCCGCTGCCTTAACTGTATTAGCCGAACCAACTGAAAAAATTGGTAACAAAGCTAAAATAATTCCTAATAATTTTTTCATAAATAATTTCTTCCTTTCTAATTCTTCAATAAAAAAAGCGATTACCAAGATCGCTCATGTCTAACACTTATAGCAAATATAAACAAACATTTTAATACTATTAATACAAGTGATAATAATAATTTACAAACTGAAAAAATGACAATACCAAATATGCTAAAAATATTCTTAATCATATAAAACAACTCCTTTGAGTTTATATTAAATCACAATATATATTTTTTACAAGTATATAGATATTCTTTCAGTTGGTATTTAATAATTAATATATAATTATATTTAGTAAAATTTACTCCCACTATCTTTCCATCTGATGTCTTTCTTTTTGCTTTTTACAGTAATATTCAACTGCTTTAATTACAAATTCCTCTTTTTCTTTTTCAGAAACCAAATTTTGTGGAAGTATATTTCTTAAACGATTCATATTGATTTTTAGTTTTTGAACTTGATTAGGTTTTTCAATATTTAAAATGTTTTCAATTGTTGAATAATCTAATTTACTTTTTTGACTTAATTCTTTTAACTGAATTGCCTGACTTAATGAAGGTGTAATCAAACTACATTCTATAAAATCAGACAACATCGTTTGCTCTTCTTTTGATAAAAACGAAATTTCAACAGCCGGTCGTAAAGCTATACTCGGAGTATTACCTAAAACATTATTATCAACAAATTTTAAAATGTCAGGTATAAGCTCTGTTAAACGAATATATCTTTGAACTTGTCTACCACTTTCACCAAATTCTTTACCTACAAGTTCAGCACTACTAAACTTATCGACCACTGGTCGCAAAGTTAAGATATCTTTTTTACCTTGATGCTTTATTGCCTCCAGTTTCATTTTATAAGCAAATGCTCTCTCGCTAGGGAGTATCTTTTCCCTTTGCATATTACTATCGACCATAATAATAGTTGCTTCATCATCGGTTAACTCCCGAATAATACACGGCATAGTTGTCTTTCCAGCAATTTCACTTGCTCTTTTTCTTCGATGACCAGAAATCATTTCATATCTACCGTTTTTTGGACGTATTATAGCAGGTACTAAAACACCACTTTCTCTTATACTATCAGCCATCTCAAATAATTCATCATTATCATTGACTTTAAATGGATGATTTTCAAATGAATCAATTTCAGATAAATTTACATCTACTATCTTTTGAGCATTATTATATATGCGTTCTTCTTCCGTTGAAAATAAATCATCTAACTTGTTCAATCTTTCCGACAAATCGTTCTTTTTCATTGCTTATCACCTCCAAAGCAAGAGAACAATATGCTTCAGATACCGGATTTTTTCTATCATAAGATAAAATACTTTTACCATAAATAGAAGATTCTGCGGTTTTTATAGCAATTGGTATTTTTGATTTAAAAATATTTAATTGTGAACCGTATTCACTATGCAATAATTCATCTACGTTTTTAGATAAATTAGTTCTACGATCAAACAATGTCAATAAAACACCAGCAATTGATAAATTAGGATTTATTTGTCTTCTAACTTTATTGATAGTTTGTATTAATTGTGTCATTCCACGAAGTGCCAAATATTGACTTTGAACAGGAATTATAACTTCATCTGAAGTAGCTAATGCATTAACAGTAATCATTCCCAACGATGGTGAACAATCAATCAAAATATAATCATATTTTTTCTTCAAATCATATATACATCTTTTTAATGTATACTCCCTACTCATGGCGTTAACTAAAGACATTTCCATAGCTGATAAATCCAAATTTGCGGGAATCAAATCTAGTCTTTCCTTATGATGTAATATAGCTTTATCAAAATATATAAGCTTATCATTCATAGATTGTTCCATTAAATCAGCTAAAGTTAAAGGTAATTCATCCGAGTTATACCATCCCATATAAGTTGTTAAGTCTCCTTGAGGATCTGTATCAACTAATAAAACCTTTTTTCCAGCATTAACCAAAGCTACACCTAAATTAAATACTGTTGTTGTTTTACCAACACCACCTTTCTGATTAACAACAGCAATAATTTTACCGTCCATTTTTATCCCTCCTTTCCATAAAAAAAAGCCATCTTAAAAAATAAAATGGCTATGTACACAAGCAAAATATGTTAAAAAGGTAAATACCATCGTTACCAAAATTAAATTTTTAATTATACTTTCGCCACACATAAAAGTCACAAACTTTTTGTGTCCATCTAGTATTATTAAGTTTTTTTAATGTTTTTTAATACTTTTTTAGGGATTATCAAACATCAAAAAGTCTTAAAAATCAACGGTTTTTAATGTTAAACATAGTATGAAACGAAATATTCGACCGCATTTTCAGGAAATAATTCCTTAAGCTCTGCGTATAACTGTCCAGCAAGCGTCTTATTATGAGCTAAAACTAAAGTTGGTTTTTGAACCCTTTCAATCACATTGGCAATCGTAAAAGTCTTTCCAGTACCTGTTGCTCCAAGTAATACTTGACTTTTCTTACCTTCTTCAATCCCTTCCACTAATTTATCTATCGCCTGTGGCTGATCACCACTAGGTTTAAACTTTGAATGAATCTTAAATTTCATAATATCACCTTTTCAAAAACACAAAAAATATTCTATCATTTTTTTCTATGATTAACAACAGAAAGAGATTAAAATTACTTTAACCTCTTTACTCCTTTAAATATATAATTATTATTGTTATCTATCTTTTTAAACTCATATTCATAAACGCTACCTTTATCTATATAATCGCTAGGCTTAATATCTCTTGAACCATTACTATCTTCTTCATAATAATCAATTAAATTCTTTTTATCAATATTTGTAAAAACAGAAACATGACTATAATAATCATTCCAATCATTATAAACAAAGAAAGATTTTTCTTTTATATAAAGCCTATCATTTTCTTTATAAGCAGACGTTATTTCCCGGTAAAATCTTTCATATCCCATATCACCGCATCCACCAGCATCTTCATAACGCTTTAAATCACCATTATATTTAAAACCGCAAATATCACCTGACATTATTAAAACATCTTCTGGTTTGTATTCAGTCTCTCCTAAAGTAAGCTTTATATGATTTATAACATCATCTTCTTTAATGTAATCACTTAAACCATCATTTAAAACTTTATTATCTTTTAAATAATCCATAATTCCCATCGCAATCTTATATTTATTACTTAACTTCTTTTTACCATATAAATCATCGAGTAAAATTGCATTATCACTTGGATTAGCCATCTTATACAACTTTTGAACAAGCTTATCATTTACATTTAAATTAATTATATCTTGCTTGTCATTATCTTTATTTAAAGAAAAAATAATAAAACCTTCTAAAACAATTAGAATTACTATAACTAAAATTAAAATTAACTTTTTCTTCATTGAATTTACCCCTAACTTCTATAATATATTGCCCTCTTGCCAAAAAGATTATACATTTTTTGGAATTGACTTCTTCCATATTTTACAATTTTTCCATTATAAGGATCTGATACATACACATATTTACTATTAAAACCAACAATTACAACACTGTGCAGATTACAAATCCAATTAATTTTTTGACCAGTCTCTTTGTAAATCCATGAAGTACATACACTTGTATTTCTTAAATTAATCGAAACCCATACTTGTACAGGTATACCACCTTTTACAAGCTCTAAAACTTGCGTTAAACTATGTCCTGTATAATCAATCATTCCAGATTTATATTGATTAGCCACATCGATAATCGGCTTTTGAAAAACACCGTATCCATTCTTTGCCCGTGGATCACCAACAAATTCAATTTCCGGATTACCACCATAAAGAACATCGTTCTCCCAATAAGGACCTTTGCCTTTTTTTAGCCTATTTACAATATCTTCTGGAGAAACATTAACATTATAATACTTTAAAAGCGTATAAAGAGCAACACTCTCACAACCATTCGGATAATTAGGGAACTGCGAATATGTCGGAAAATTATTAATCATATATGTTATATCTCTTTGTTTAATCGTTATCTTTCTCTCTTGAGTCGTAGAATTTCCAAGTGTATCCGCTGCCGTATAATAAATCACATAATTACCTGGAGTATTATAATCAACCTTAGAATCATCTATACTAAATTCAACACTTCCAAACCTTTCATCAACCGCTTCCACACCTTTATTTAAATCTGGCTTACTACCTGTATAAACACTTAAATTAGAAAGCCCTGAAAAAGTTGGTGGTTCCTTATCCTCTTTTATCGTCAGTTTTGTTTCTTTTTTTGTTTGGTTTCCATATTTATCTTTAGCAATTATCGAAACTGTCTGTTCACCTACCGTCTTTTGAATCTCTATCTTTTGCAAACTAACCTTTGACAAATCATCGACTTTAACCACAAAATCCTTTGCTCTTGGCATCTCTTCGTCTATATAAACTTCTAAATCTTTAACTTCTAAAGTTGGTGGAGTAGTATCTTTAATTGTTACTATAACTTCAAATTTTTGATCATCAATTGTTAAAGTAACCTTATGCTTACCAATTTTTTTAAGCGATTTAAGATTAGGACTAACCTTAACTTTCTTATAACTATTTTTCTTTAAAATATCATTAAGTGTTATATCTTTTCCATATTCAATTACAATTTTATCTTTAATATTTTTTGCAATATCACTTCGAACATAAAAAGTATACCCTATAAAAACACTTATTAAAATCAAAATAATAATTAAAACTACAATAACAATATTTAAAATTTTATTATGTTTTTTGAATCTTTTTTCTTTTAAATTATTATCATTTGCTTCTTTTTTAATATATTTACTTTCTGCATTACTAATTTCTTTACTATTTTTAACATTGATATTTCTTTTACTTTGTTTCTTTTTTTCTTTCTTACTAACTTTCTTACTCACTTTACTTCTCCCTACTATACCATCATTATACTATAAAATGGATAAAAAAAATCATTTTTCATGATTTAATTTTTGACGCCAATTAACTTTAAAAAACTATTTTTAGATTTTAAATTACATTTTATAAGTGCATAAGAACTAAATAAAAATACAACCATATAACCCCATACCAAAATAACACTATTGTAATAAATATAATAAACCGCATAAAATAAACCCTTAATTAACGAAGAAATTTTTAAATATTTAACATCTGGAACCCACAAACAATAAACACCTATAATCGATGCCATCGTTGGAAATAAAGAAATAAGTCCATCAAAAGTGATCACACAATTAAAAATAACTATAAATTCAAAAAACAAAAACAACATAAAATAAGCTTTTTTACTAAAAATTTCTCTATCGGCAAATAAATATGTTCTTATAAAATTTATAACCCCTAAAAAAGTACCAGTTAAAGCTCCAAGCGTCATACAATAAAGCGATTCACATAAACAACTTATTGAATAAACTTGTAAAGCTTTTTTTCTATTTTTTATTAAAACACTTAAACAAATTGTAATAAAAGTAATCGTGCTAAATAATATCATATCCTATCACCTAATAAACACAGTATAACATAAAAAATCATAAATTTAATTTCCATATTCTTATCTTTTACACATATTAACGTAATTATTTCGAAAAATATATGTTTTTTTGTAAAAAATTGTTATAATCAATTTAGGAAGTATGATATATGAAGAAGAAAAAAAGAAGAAAAAGAATTATTAAACTGTTTTTATTTATTACAATTATTATTTTAATTATTTTAGGTTTATTTTTTGTATCCAAAAATTTTCTAACCAAAACCCATCTTTTAGAAACCATAAATTATCAAAACTATGGTCATATAACCTATTATGACATTTATGGAATTCACCTAAACTTTAAAGGAAATTTTCAAAATAAAGACAATGCCCAAAACTTAAAGCTAGTCTTAACCGATGGTCAAAACGACATCAAAATTCCATGGAAACTAACGCAAAATGGAAATGAATATGAATTTGCGACAAGTAATTATATAAATGACGGCATAAATCTTGAAAAATTAAACCAAGGTACCTACTATCTTTTAATAAAAGGAAAACTAAACGAAGAAAATATATATTATTCACTAAAAAATAATACTGAATATAAAAATTTAGAATACTATT
Source organism: uncultured Bacilli bacterium (assembly GCA_944358545.1). Lineage (GTDB taxonomy): Bacteria > Bacillota_I > Bacilli_A > RF39 > UBA660 > Coprosoma. The sequence goes on from CALVRJ010000002.1 coordinate 51,098, forward strand.
CCCTTACAAAAAACGGAAAAAATAATAAGATTGATATAAACTGGGATAAATTTAATAAAAATTCTATTTTAAGCTTTAACATAAAAGAAACAACTTTGCCAAATAACGTTTATGATTTTACTATTGACCCAGGCCACGATGCCAATGATGCTGGTAAACTCGCCTGTTCCAATGGAAGCCCAGTTACTAATAGTGGCCTTTGCCGTAGTGGAACTCTTTATAAAGAATCAGACGTCAACCTTGCTTTAGCCAAAGAAATAAAAAAACAATTAGAAAACCTAGGGTATAAAGTCAAAATGACTAGAGAAAACAAAACAGACACCGTCAAATCATATGGTCATATGGGTGCAGCAACTACCGCCAATGATACTAAATCCAAATTTAATTTAGCTATTCATCACAATTCATCAGGTATCATCGGTGGCTCTAGCTCACTTAAAGGATTAGAACTTTATATTGCCAATGATACTAAATTAGACCTTGCTAAACTATTCGTCAAAAATATAACTAAATATGCAAATACAACAACTTCTCCAAAAGACCTAGACAAAGTAACCGATGGCATATATCAAAGATTCTTTACAGAAGATGAAATAGCTGAAGAACAAAACCCACCAGCCAATAAAAATACCAACACCATCTACTACTATTTCTTAAGAGAAGTTGGAGGTATTGCCACCCACGCTTATAATGATGGCAGATATGAAAATATGGATGAAAATCCTTACTATAATTCTAACAACACAGCTGAAAGCTATCTATTTGAAATGGGATATTTAGATAACGTTCAAGATTTAAGAAATATACAGAGCAATAAAGAAGGATATGCTAAAGGTGTAGTTACTGCTCTTCAAGAATACTTAAAATAAAAATCAAAGCCTAAAAACTTTGATTTTTTACTTTATAAAAGTTGCCTTTATCAATTTAACCTTATTGGCAATCAAACTACCATCCAAATTATCCTCTTTAGTTAAATCAGTTGATAAATATTTTTTGTTATCATCAGCAAAAACAGTTGCTACCGGTTTGTTTATTTCAGAGCCAAGTAAAATACTACCTATTAAATTAGCCCCAGATGAAATACCAACACCTATACCTAACTCTTTAGAAACCCTTCTAGCCATTTGTATAGCATCTTCATCATCGATTAAAATAACCTTATCGATTAAATTTTTATCCACAAGTTTAGGTATAAAATCATCACCAATACCTTCAATTTTATGTGGACCAATTATTTTTCCACCAGAAATTAAAGGCATATTCTTTGGTTCAATCGCGCAAGTAATCATCTCTTTAAAATTTTCCTTTAACCTCTTGCTAGTCCCAAGTAACGTTCCACCAGTTCCAACACCTGATACAAAACCACCTATTTCTTCAGAAACTTGCTTTAATATCTCCGCCCCAGTTGTTTCATAATGAGCAAGTATATTATTTTCGTTACTAAACTGATCAGGATAAAAAGCCCCATCTTTTAAAGCCATTTTTCTAGCTTCCTCAAGACACTTACTAAATCCTCCGTCCTCTCTACTTATTAAACTAACCTTCGCACCATATCCTTCCATTAATTTTCTTCTTTCAATTGATGCCCAGTCAGGCATAAAAATATGCACAGGATAACCATAATAACTTCCGAGTGCCGCAAGAGAAATACCTGTATTCCCACTTGTAGCTTCAACTATCTCCATTCCTTCTTTAAGTTTTCCACATTTTTTAGCTTCATTAATCATATAATAAGCAACCCGATCCTTAATACTTCCCGTTAAATTAAACATCTCAAGTTTCACATAAACCGAATTCTTTTTGCCTAAATACTCATAGTCTATCTTTACCATCGGTGTATTTCCAATTACTTTATTTAACATCTATACCACTCTTTTCTATCTATATTCTATTAAAAAAACAAAATCGTTGTTAATATAAACATCTATTCTTATAAAACAAACTATTACTTAAAAAGTAATTTTTTGCAAAAATAATCTTTTTTTGTCACATTTGTAAATAAAATGTCAAATTTACAAAAAACTTTTAAAATACATTTTGCAAAATTATCTTCGTCTTACCTTTATCGTATCATTTTCAGTTAGTTTACCAATTAACAAAGATGAATTATCATCGTGATTTTTAAAATTCTCTTGAACCTTTTCTTCATCATAATTCGCGTAACAATACTTACAAAAATGCCGGCAAGAATTATACACTCCAATATCTACCATTTCGGCACATCCACATTTTCTAGCTTGCCATTTTCTAAATTTTTTTCCAGTTAATTTATAAGCTATTTCCTTAGAAACACAAACATCACCTGAAAAACCATATTTAACTAAATTATCGTCTTCATAACAAGTTTGAATACTCATTCCATTTTCTTTTGCAATTTTACTAAAATTTATTGCAATCTTCTTTTTCATCTCATCAACAATATTCTTTAACCTTAAATACTTCATATTTTTCTGAACATTTTTATAATCATCAACAAAAGAAATAATAATATGTTTAACATAACCATTTAAAATTTCACATAAATGTTCAAAAGCTTTTATATGATAATCCAAAGTATACCTATCATTAATTAAAATTGGATCATATCTTACATATAAATTATCTATTCCAACCAAATCCTTTAACTTCTTAATCGCCAAAATTATTTTTCCTTTCGAAATAACATTAGGTTCCACATCTTTCTTATAAGGAGTTAACGTTACTTGAAATATAATTGGCTTATCAATTTCCTTTAAACAGTTTAAAATTGGTATTGGATTTTTTGTACAAAACACAATTAAATCAACATCTTCAAAATAAATTCTACTTATAAGTTTTGGATAAAAGGGATTTCTTACATCTACAAATCCTTCCTTATACCTATTCATAAACCACTTACTATAAAAAGCTACTACATCAGTTCGTCCACTAACATTTAAAATCATAAACCCACATCCATATTATTATAACAAAATTAAAAAGTTGTCGAAAATACATTATCGACAACTAATTTTATTCATAAACTAATTATCCTGCATTTGAATATGTATCACAAGAACAACCATCACTCAAATCTACAGCACAACTGCCATCTGGGTCCATTGCATAAATACTACAAGATAACTCATCATGATTACAATCAATTTCATTAAAAGAATCAGTTAAAACTTTATCTGCAGATAAAATCACTCTCATTTTTTCACCTCCTCAAGTAAACTATTTATATATTTAATAGAATTATCAATATATGGAGGACATTCATTAATTTGATTTCTAACACATCCACCTTGACATACAGGTAAAAAAACACAGTTAATACATTTATCAGATAAATTTTCATAAATATTCATTTCTGAATTTTTACCACAAGCAAAATCACTTATCTTTCCTATTTTTTTATCAAAATTCCAAAAATGATGTTCACAAATGTATATATTCCCAAATATATCCAAAAAAAATGACTGATTATTTTGAACACCACAAAATATATTTCTTCTTCTTGGTAACGAAAAATTTCGATATTTACTAATTTTTTTAAAAATTTGCTCATTTATATTTATCTGTTCTTCAGTAGTAAATGCAAACTTTTGCTTATTTGTATCATCTATTATGTATGAATAATAACAAACAAAATTCTTATATTTTTTAAATCTTGTAAAAAAATATGAAAAAATTTCATCAGCCTCCATATAATTAACCTTCGATAAATTAATTCTGACATCAACTTTAATTTTGTTTTCAAGAATTTTTTCAATACACTGTATCAAATTGTCAAAAACATTCTCATTTGACATATAGTTCTTACGTTTATCATGCCTCTCATACAAACCATCAAATGTAAGCTGTATCATTTTTACTTTCCAAACGCTCTTCAGTAAATTTATATTTATTTTATTTAATAACAAGCCATTTGTTATTATAGTTGACGAAAAATCAACTTTATATTCTAATAATTTATTTGAAATATAATCAATCGCATCCATTTTCATTAATGGTTCTCCGCCAAACCAAATGATTTCAATTTTCCTATTTTTAGAGTTACTCAATATAAAATCAATAATCTTTTCATAGTTTTCTTGACTTGATACAGTTTTTTTAAATCCCATACTAGCCTGATAACAATAATAACATCTAGCATTACATTGTTGAGTTAAAGCAATAGTAAAAGTAACTTTATTTTTTGAAGTTTTAATATATTGTTCTCGAGATTTTAAAACATCATTAAGTTCATCAACATCATCATCTACCAATATTCCATTATCTTTTAAAATATCTAGTTCTTTTTTTTCTATTAAATTAAATTTCAAATTTTTCAATCTATTATAATAATCCATATCAAACTCAATCAAAGAACCCCGTAATGTATTCCATATTACTGCTTTTTTTGAATTATTTGCAGTATAATTAAAAATAGACAATTTCATTTTATTTATCTGCACCCTCCAACTTTTTGATTCCAAATTTAATTCTTTTCAACGTTTCTTCTTTACCTAACAGATAAGCAATTTCCACAGCACCACCAGGAGTTTTTTCTTTTCCAGATAATGCAACTCTAACAGGCCATAAAAATTGTCCTGTTTTAAAATTTATTTTATTTGGAACACTTAATAATAAATCATGTAATTTTTCAAAAGAATTCCAATCCCTAAATTGGTTTAGCTGTTTATATGCAATAATTAATGATTGCTTAGCATTATCAAAATTTGTTTTCATCTTTTTATTTTCATATAAATCAATCATATAATCAGGTAAAGTCTCAAAAAAATCAATCATTTCTGGAATATCAGTTAATACTTCTGTCCGTTTTTGAATTATTTTACTTAACTCATAAACATCAATATTTTTTTGAATCCATTTACTATAATATTTCTTTGCTAGTGACATAAAATGATTAATATCCATATTTCTAATATAAACACCATTCATCCATTTTAATTTTTCTATATCAAAAATAGCAGGTGATTTTGATATTCCTTTTACATCAAAAATTTTTATTAATTCATTTAATGAATATATTTCATTTTCACCTTTCGGCGACCAACCTAATAATACAATATAGTTTAAAATTGCTTCCGGCAAATACCCTTTATTTAAAAGATCGTTAAATGATGCATCTCCATTTCTTTTACTTAATTTACTATGTTCATCTTTCATAACAGGAGCCAAATGTATATATTTTGGAATTTTCCATCCAAAATCATTATATATAATATTATACTTAGGGGTAGACGACAAATATTCGTTACCTCTAATAACATAATTAATATGCATTAAATGATCATCAACTACATTAGCAAAATTATATGTTGGAAAACCATCAGATTTTAAAAGGACACCTTCATCTAATAGTTTTTTTTCGTTTTTTATTTTGCCATAAACCTCATCCTCAAATTCTACAAAACCATCATCACTAATGGTTTGACGAATTACAGGCACCTCACCATCTTCTATTTTTTTCAAAACTTCTTTTTTGCTAAGTAATTTACATGGATCCTTTATATTTTGTGAAGTGCCATCATCATTTTTACAAAAACAATAATGAGCTCCGCCTAAATCAATCAATTTCTTTGCATATTTTTTATAAATTGACAATCTTTCTGACTGAACATATGGACCGTATGGACCGCCTTTTTTTGGACCTTCATCATATTTAATATTCATAGCATCAAGAGATTCATAAATAACATCCATAGCACCGTTTACAAGTCTTTTTTGATCAGTATCCTCTATTCGTAATATAAAATTTCCATTATTGTGTCTTGCTATCAAATATGCATATAAAGCTGTTCTTAAATTTCCAATATGCATATATCCTGTAGGACTTGGAGCAAATCTTGTTCTTACTTTATCCATTTTTACACCTCACTCGTAATAATTTCCTTATAAAACTTATTATATCACATTTAGTAAAACTTTGTTATTCAAATTAAATGATTTTAAAAAAAATATATTTAAAAATTTGATTTAATCCAAAATCTTACTTTTTTATAATATATAAAAGTTATTTTATTTGATAAACAAAAAACAAATTAAATAACTTGTTTTTTCCCTATATTTCTCTTTAAAATACTTATGGCAGCCTCATGATAACTAATTCCGCCAGAAGACGCGCAATAATCTTTCAACACATAAACATCATAACCATTTTCGAACAAGTCAAAAGCCGTCGATAGCACACACGCATCAGTATCCACTCCAGCTAAATAAATTTCTGAAATTTTATTTTCCATAATATAGTCTCTAAACTCGTCATTAAAAACCGAATATTTTCCTTTTTCTAAAACTTTGTTATCCAAAGTATCAATCACAATCTCACAATCATTTTTATCCATACATCGTTTATAATTCATTTTTTTTACAAAATAACTGTCAGAATAATTTATAAACTTTGTAAAAACAATTTTATCAAAATAATCATTATTCAATAAATCTCTTATCTTATCAATTAAGAAATTTGTATTTTCATTTATAAAAGCTTTTTGCATATCTATAACTAATAATAATTTTTTCATATTCTAATCACCATTTTATTAACCTAACATTATTATATCACGTCTAACCTAAAAATTAAAAAAAACGAATCAAAAATCGCTTTATTTAAGTTTATCATACACTTCATCACTAACTGGTTCAAGCCACTCATTAGAAGTATTCTCACCTGGAAGTTCGATAGCCAAATGACTAAACCATCCATCCTTACCAGCACCGTGCCAATGTTTAACATTAGCTGGAACGACCACAACATCACCAGGCATTAATTTTTGAGCTTCTTCGCCTTCTCTTTGATACCAGCCCTGACCATCTACAGCAATTAAAATCTGTCCGCCACCTTTCGTTGCTTTATGAATATGCCAGTTATTTCTACACCCAGGTTCAAAAGTCACATTTGCAATAAATAGTGGATCATCTGTCTTAGTTAATGGTTTTAAATAACTTTGACCGACAAAATATTTCGAATAAGCATCATTAGGCGCACCTAATCCAAACATTCCACCACCTTTTACTTCTTCCTCACCTGTATAAACTTCTTTCATAACTCTAAAAGCAGCCCAAGCATTTGGCCAACCAGCATAAAAAGCCGCATGCGTAATTATCTCAGCCATCTCGTCTCTTGTAATTCCATTCTTTTTTGCGTTTTCCATATGACTCTTAAAAGAACTATCAAACAAACCTTTACTCATAAGACAAACAATTGTTACTAGACTTCTATCTCTAAGTGAAAGCTTATCCTCTCTTGACCAAACCTCGCCAAATAAAACATCATCGTTAAGTTCAGCAAATTTAGGTGCAATATCACCCAAATTATCTCTTCCCGCAGTTTGTTTAACCATTTATCAATCACCTAATCCTTTCAACCATTTTTCAAATTTTTCTTTTTCACAAAGCTTATTTCCATCAAACTTTAAACTTATTGCATCTTTTATTCTTGAACCACTTTTTTCAGCAATATCATCTATTGTATGACCAAGCCATCCTCCGTTAGTTACTAAAGGAATAATCGTTTTATCTTTTAAATTATATTTATTTAAGAAAGTATTTACTGGACTTGCAACCGTATACCACCATACTGGTGTCCCTAAAATTAATTCATCGTACTTTGAAATATCCAAATCCATAATTTCTGGTTGATAATTATTCTTAGTATCGTCTACTGCTCTTTCAACAACCTCATCATAATTATCACTATAAGCCTCCACTGGTTTTATTTCTAAAATATCATATCCATATTTTTCTTTAATTTTTGAAACCAATTCTTTTGTATGACCCGAATAAGAATAAAAAACGACCGCTCTCATTTTTTCATCTTTCCTTCATATAAATTGATTTTATAATTAAGATAATCTAGTGTCTCCTTTTTCTCTTCAATTTCCGAAACCAACACCTCTTTTTGTTTCTTTAAAATATCGAGCCTTTTCGGAAGTGTCTTATCTCCTTCTCGGCTATACTTTGTAAACTTTAAAATATCATTTAAAGAAAGTCCAGCATTTTTCATACATAAAATAAATTTAATCTCATTAATATTATCATCAGTATAATTACGCCTTCCAGATACTTTTGAAACGTTGCTTAATAGACCTATCTTTTCATAATATCTTAGAGTATCAAGTGATAAATCAAACTCTTTAGCTACTTCGCCTATTGTCATATCTTGCCTCCTACACTTAAATTATATAACTTAGACTAAACTCTAAGTCAAGAAAAAAATTACTTAATTTTTATAAACCTTCAAATTAAGTAATTTAATCACCCATATCAAATAAACAATCGAAATTAAAAAGCCACCAATCACATCACTCGCGTAATGTACACCTAAATATATTCTACTAAAACCAATAAGTAAAATTAAAAATCCGAGTAAAAACATTATAATATACTTTATTTCCTTATCATCTACCTTCGTAAATACAAAATACATAAGAAGTCCATAATAAGCCATACTTACCATTGAATGTCCAGACGGAAAACTATAGCCAGATTCTTCAATTAAAAAATCTTCAAGCGGTCTATCCCGCTGAATAATTCCTTTAAAAATTAAATTAAGCAAAATCGAAACAAACAAATTTATAAGAATAATTAGACCCATCTTTTTATCTTTACTAAAAATTAAAATAATTAAACTAAGCAAAAGTAAAATAATTGGATTGCAAAAATTAGTAATAAATAACATAATAAAAGTCAAATAATCACTTCGCAAATTATTTACAACTAAATCGTGCATAAAAACATCGATATTCATAATATCATTATTATATACATTTTCTGTTATACTAACTAAAACAAACACAATAATAAATAAAACAAACCAAATCCAAAACTTCTTTACTTTACTCATATGTTTTCCACCTATTTTTTAATATAACACAAATTTAAAAAACAATAAATAAAAAAATAGATGCTTGACACATCTACTTGTTTGGATCAACTAAAATTTTAATTGCTGAATCGTTACCTGAAGTAAGTCTTTCATAAGATTTTTGAACTTCATCTAAAGAAACAATATCAGATAAAAATTTCATAACTGAAATACGTTTATGACTCATTAAATCAATAACCATTTCAAATTCGCGTTTTGTATAAGCAATTGAACCTTTCACTGTCAATTCCTTAGTTACGGCTAAAACTGAATAAAAATTAATTGGACCCGTTGCCACTCCAGCCAAAACCAAAGTTCCACCAGCCTTAGAAGCCATAACCGCACTATTTACAGCCGAACTATTACCTGAAGCATCAATTACAACATCAAAACCACCATTACTCTTTGCCATAAGTGTTTGCATAATATTTTCATCTTTCGCATTAAACCACTCATCAGCAACCTCAAGTTCAACAGATTTTTTTCCGCGTTCCTCATTTACTTCCATCAAAGCTAAATAACTAGCTCCTTGTAATTTGGCAAAAAGACCAGACATAAGTCCAATAATTCCACCACCAATTACTAAAACCTTATCTCCAGCTTTGACATTACCTAAATGAACAGCGTGCAAACCTACAGAAGCTGGCTCTACCATCGCCACTTCCTCATCTCTAATATTATCCGGAACTTTAATTACCATATCTGGTCTAATTGCAATTCTCTGCGTTAATCCTCCAGGGTTATCTAAAGAAAGTCCTAAAGCATGTGTCCAAGTTTCCGTACAATACTGAATATTACCACTTAAACAAGCCTCGCACTTTCCACAAGGTGACACTGGTAAAGCAGATATTCTATCTCCTACCTTCAAATCACTTCTTGAACCAGGATCGACAACTCGTGCACATATTTCGTGACCCATAACTAAACCTACTGGGCTTCCTGCATCCCAGTTATGAATATCGGAACCACAAATACCACTTAAAATAATATCTGCAATAACCTTATTACCCTCGCTTTTTACTTCGGCAACCTCTGTCGTTTCTATTAATTTTTTTCCTTTAATTGCTGCTGCTTTCATATACCTATCCTCCTTACTTAAATTATAACACATAACCTAAAAAGAACAGTTATAAAATAAAACTGTTCACCATTCTTTACACAAAATATACTTTTTTAATGTCTTCAAAATTAAAAGGCAGTATAAATATACTTGCCTTACTTAACTTTAAAAATAGTTCTAAATATTTTTCTAACAATTGGTCCAGCAAAAAATATTTGATAGAAAAATGCCATTGGGAAATTTAAAATAACAGTCTTAACCCATAAAACTAAAAATATATCCCATGAATAATCCGCAAATAAAAGTGTTGCAATAAAACTCATTAATGGGCACATAAAACATACAGTCAATGAAGAAATCATTAAAGTTATAAATATAGGTTGACTTTTTTTAACATCTAAAGTTTTAAAAGTAAAATATTTAGTTAATTTTCCAATTACAAAAAATTCAGCAATAAAAGCAATCACCATCATAATTGGAATTTCCTTAAATCCCATAATAAATAATTTAGCACTCATTTCTCCAGTATTTAAATACACGTTATAAGTAACCATTGCATAAACCATAAATAAAACCATTATTAAAGTAAAAATAACATCTTGAAATTTTGTTTGTGGCATACTAATTAACTCCTTTTACCGCAAAGTAAAACAACATCAAATACATGTTGCTTTACCAAACAAATTTAGACAACTTCCAAAGTATACCACAAATAATTTTTTTTCGTAATACCCAAATTTAAAAAAATTTAATTTTCTTCGTATGCCTTTTGAACAGTTATATTACTATCAACTAAAGAAACAAACTTCTTAAAATCATCATCACTGCCAACAACCATACCATAGTGATAAGGAACAACAACTTTAGGCTTCATTTTATTAATAAATTTTGCTGCCTCTTCTGCATTCATCGTATAAGTCCCCCCAATCGGTACCATCGCCACTTCACAAATAATACTTTCATTCTCCACTAAAGCATCTGTATCTCCTGCAATATAATAAATAATTCCATCTATTTCCATTACATAACCAACCCAATTATATTCCTTCAAATGATATGGCTTATCCATATTATAAGCTGGAACACACATAAAATTCATATCATCCAAATCATATGTCTCATTCGGCTTAACTGTCACAATATTCTCTTCAGCAAACCCCATTTCAATACAATCATCATATATATCTTCTGGACCAATTATTTTTGTATACCTATTCTTTAAATTTAAAATAGTTTCTTTATCAAAATGATCATAATGAGGATGAGTTATAAAAATATAATCTGCATCACTACTTTTTCCACGTTTGATTGGATCAAAATAAATAACTTTATAACCATCAAACTTAATACTACTTTGTATATTAACCTCAAACATAAAAATATCACCTCTTATAAAAATATTTTATCACAAAAAAGTTTTTTTCACTCAAAAATATGATATACTTATAATAAAGGAGGCTGTCTATGAAAAATAGAGTTAAAAATTTTAACAAATTATTAAACACTTTAGTTAATAATTTACCATTTACAATCATCCCTGTGATTATTTACTTTCTATTACTAGGAGGAGTTTTAAGTTGTTCAAGCATCCTAAACAGTTCATTTTTTAGTACATTTAGCGTTGTTTGTTTAATTTTAATTCCTAATAACTTTTTAATTGAAAGCTTAAATACCGATAAAACAACTAAAAAAGTATCCTTATTTATATCCGTTGTTTTAGCTCTTACAATCGGTATTATGAGCAACTTTGGAAGTGAAATATTCCTAAGTAAACTACTTCATATATGTATAGGTTATGCCTTAACATTATTCTTCATTAGTGTTTACTTAAATTACAAAAACAGCAACAATGAATTTGGTAATTATCTTTTAAAAACATTATCATCATTTATTAAAATTACCATAAACTATTTTGCTTTAGCATTTGGAGTATTATTTATTACTTTAGCATTTAATTATTTAATATTAAATGACATTGACTTTTTAAGTGTATTAAGTTTGCAAACTATTGTCTTTGGTTGTTACTACTTACCTAGTTTAATATATCGCTTATATAAACCAGAAAAAGAAGCAGAAGATTTCTTTAAAACATTAATAAGTTATATTTTAATACCTATAGTGGCAATAATATTTATAATTGTATACTTATATATATTAAAGTTACTAATTACATTAAATTTACCAGGAAATCAAGTATTTGAATTAATTACAATATTCTTCTTAATTGCAATGCCTGTATGGACAATGAGTAAACATTTAAAATTAAATAAAACTGAAAGCAAACTTGCATTTTATTTTCCATACTTATTTGTTCCTTTAATTTTCATCCAAATATATTGCTTAAGTATTAGAGTTGTAAATTATGGTTTAACAACTGCTCGCTATTTATGTATAGCCTTTGTCTTACTTGAAATTATATATTACATTTTATATTTCACAGATTCAAAAAAATGTGGACAAATATTATTGTTTATGGCAGGATTTGCTTTTGTAACCTATAGTATTCCATACATTAATATGTATGACTTATCTAATCAAAATCAATACAACCGTTTAAATAAATACTTAGAAATAGAAAACCCATCAGATGATGAACTTCAAGCTTTAAGTAGTTCATACTATTACTTATACTTTAATGTTGAAGGAAAAAATTATTTAAACGATATAAACATCAATAAGAGTTATATTGAAAGTATTTCTAATACATATTACAGTGGCAATAATAATTATTATAATACTGATGAATTAGAACTTAATTTTGATGTTAAGGATTACACAAATGCCAGAATAGTTAACGGTAACATCGAAAACAATAATGTAAATATCCTACAAGATAACCAAACAATATTAACATTCACAAACACAGAAAGTTTTTACCAATACATAAGTAACAGAGAAAATTTACAAAATTATTTAACAAAAAATAACAAAATAGAAATTAACAACAATAACACACTAATACTCACAAAGTTAGAATTCACATACAATGACAACACAGAAGAAGTAAATAATTTTACGTTCCAAGGTATATTATTAACAAAATAAAAAACTAAATTAAAAATCAAGGGAAAACAAAATGAGTTATGAACGGAACCCTTGATTTTTTTCAATATCAAGTAATAGAAGGTCAGTAAAAACCTTCTTTTATTGTGCTTTAATAGGATTAAGTAATCCCTTTATAAGCATAACTCTAGCTTATAATTAAATTTTCTATAACCACAAACACAATGTTTAATCTGTTTGATTAAATTATTCATATCTTCTGTAATACCGCTTAAAATATTCATAATCAAAAGCATTAATAATATACCTTTCCATATTTCTGAAAGTTCTTAAAGACTTGAAGATATATTATCTGAATGATGATAAATAATATTTAAAAACTTCTTTTTATCACAAGTATCTATAGATTTTAAAATGCCTTGGTAAATTTGATAAGTTTCATAGAATTGTTTATCGGTATTAATTAAATAAGTGACAATTTGAGTTTAAGAATTTTCTTTTCTAAAATCAGTTAAATAATAATTAAATTTTTCCTCCATATATGCTAAAAAAAACACCTCCTATCGGAAGTGTATTACAATATTTTCTTGAACATTTTTTATTAATGATACTTCATGAAGTAAAACCAAAACATTGATATCTTATTCTTTATCAATTGTAAACGTAACTTGATATTTATTGCCTAAATCAAGCTCGTCTAAATTAATTTTATAACCACATTGTCCAATCTGATTTGCACAGTCTCTAATTAATTTAACAACTTGAATAAAAGGTTGATTAGTCTGTGGACCAGGTGCAGCTTTAACAGGTGTCGGAATTGAACTAGCCATAGTTTCCGAACCAGCTATATCATTAGTTTCTTGGTAAATATCTGTATTTGGAATACTATCTACATATGATATACTATCAGTATTATTAACTTGTTGCGTGAAACTTGGCTGTACATTATTCACATTTGGTACCATATTAACTGGTTCTGCTTGAACCTCGTTTACTGGTTGTGCAGTAAAGTTTGGCTGTACATTATTCACATTTGGTACTGTATTAACTGGGTCTGCTTGAACCTCGTTTACTGATTGTGCAGTAAAGTTTGGTTGTACATTATTCACATTTAGTGCCATATTAACTGGCTCTGCTTGAACCTCGTTTACTGATTGTGCAGTAAAGTTTGGCTGTACATTATTCACATTTGGTACCATATTAACCGGTTCTGCTTGAACCTCGTTTACTGATTGTGCAGTAAAGTTTGGCTGTACATTACTCATATTTGGTACCATATTAACCGGCTCTACTTGAACCTCGTTTACTGGTTGTACAGTAAAGCTTGGCTGTGAGTTACTCATATTTGGTACCATATTAACCGGCTCTGCTTGAACCTCGTTTACTGGTTGTGCAGTAAAACTTGGCTGTACATTATTCACATTTGGTACTGTATTAACTGGCTCTGATGAAGTATTACTTACTGATGAAATATTATTTGAATTACCTTCGGCAAAACCATTAGGCTGATTAAATCTTTTAAGTGCATCTGCCACTGCTATTCCAATTCCATTTGAACTTTGCGTTTGAGTTGAGGCTTGTTGTTCTGACTCACTTGGAGTAGAAACACTTTGAATATTCGGCTCCTTTTTAAACATACTATCAAATGTTACACCTGCATTAACTGGAGTGGGTGTAGGTGTTGTTGAAGCATTTTCAGGAATTTTAGAAAAATTAACAAACTTCCCATCTTCTCTTACTGGTTCAGGTGTAGGCTCCGGTGAAGTAATAATAGGAGACACTGGTGTATTCGCATCTTGTTTCATTAACTGTGAAATATCCTTATGTTCCTCAGCTGGCGCATTAATATCTTGCGCCTCCCTCATAATTTTATCTATATCCATCATATTATTACCCCTTTCATCATCAAACAAACTTTCAATATTATTATTGTCTGTTTGAACCTGATTATTCTTTTCTTCTTTTAATTTAACAATTTCATTATCTGTTTGTTTAACAGTAAGCCTTTCATCTATAATCCGATGCAACATCTTAACCTGATCGGCTTTATTATTAAGACGAAGTAAAGAACGAGCATGTCTTTCCGAAATCTTATTTTCTAAAAGTGCTTCTTGAACTTCATCATCTAAATTTAAAAGTCTTACCTTATTCGCAATAGTCGACTGAGATTTTCCAAGCTTTTTCGCAAGCTCTTCTTGTGTTATATATCCCATATCCAAAATTCTTTTATATGAAACAGCCTCTTCAATCGGACTAAGCTGTTGTCTTTGAACGTTTTCTAGTAAAGCAATCTCTTCACTATCACGATCAGATAAATTTACAATAACCGCAGGGATAGTCGTGCGTCCAGCCATCACACTTGCCTTATAACGTCTCTCACCAGCAATAATTTCATATTTTCCATTAATCGGTCTTACAACAATTGGCTGAATAACCCCATATTTACGAATAGATTCTGAAAGTTCTTCAAGCTTATCCTCATCAAACTTAAGACGAGGTTGAAACCTATTTGGAAAAATATCATCAATATTAATTACCGCTAGTTTTCCAGATTCGTACACAAACTACCCCTCCCTTCCTTATTCTTCTAATATCATAATACTATGAATTAGAAAATAATTCAACCAAAAATAAATTATTTAATTTTTTTAGTAAACAAATTTACATAAAAAAAGCCTATAACGGCTTCTTTTTCATATCGGAATATTTTCGAGGATATTTTAAGCTTATGTCTCCTACTCTTTTTATTAAAACTAAATTTCTTATTCCAGCTTCCTTTGGAAGTTCAAAACAAATAACCTTTTCTAACTTAGAACTTAAAACATCTAAAACTCTATTACTAACTGAAATATCATCTTGTCCCTTCATCGCCACAAAAAACTTATTAATTTTAACCATTGGCATACTATACTCCATTAAAATAGAAAGTTTTGCGACCGCCCTAGCTGTAACTAAATCAAACATCTCTCTGTTATCTTTTGCATAATCTTCTGCTCTAGCATGAACTAAATTAACATCGTTAAGTCCAAGCTCAAAAACAACTTCCTTTAGAAAATTAATTCTTTTATTTAAAGCATCAACTAAAGTAAGCTTAATATTAGGATAAAATATTTTTATAACAATTCCAGGAAAACCAGCACCCGTCCCAATATCACACATACTTTCAATTTTTGCAAAATCAATCGCTTTAACTAAAGTTAGACTATCGTAAAAATGTTTTAAATATACATCTTTTTTCTCCGTAATTGCAGTTAAATTAATCTTCTCATTATATTCTATAAGTAAATTATAATATTTTTCAAGTAAATTAATTTCTTTCTCTGTAACTGGAACACCAAGCTTATTTACCTCACTCTTAAATTCATCTAAATTCATTTATTTACCTCTCTTTAAGTACATCGTTAAAATCGAAATATCAGCCGGATTTACACCACTAATACGCATAGCCTGACCTATCGTTTCTGGACCAACTTCTTTTAACTTTTGCTTAGCCTCACTTGCCAAATTATGCATCGCATCATAATCGACATCTTTTGGAATTTTCTTATCCTCATACCTCTTCATTCGTGCAGCTTCATCTAGTTCCTTATTAATATACCCCTCATATTTTGATTCAACCATAATTTGATATAAAACTTCATCATCATATGTATTATTTAAAAAAGGTGTTAAATCAGAAACCATAATCTCCGGTCTTTTTAGTAAATCATATAAAGAAACACCATCTTTAAGCAAAGTCGTTCCTAATGACTTTAAATAATCATTATCTTTTGGTGTAAGTCTAATTTCCTTAAACTCCAAAATAGCTTTCTTTATATTATTTCTCTTTTCAATAAATTTATCGTACTTATCCTGTGAAATAAGACCAACCTTATAACCATAATCACGAAGCCTTAAATCAGCATTATCCGTTCTTAAAAGTAACCTATATTCCGCTCTTGAAGTAAGCAACCGATATGGATCTCTAATTCCTTTAGTAATCAAATCATCAATTAAAACACCTATATAAGCCTCATCTCTCTTTAAAATAAGTGGCTCTTTTCCCTCTAATTTAAGTCCAACATTAATTCCTGCCATTAAACCTTGACAAGCAGCCTCTTCATATCCGCTTGTTCCATTAATCTGACCAGCTGTAAATAAATTTTCTATTAACTTTGTTTCTAGAGAAAACTTAAGCTGAGTTGGATAAATCGCATCATATTCAATCGCATATGCATATCTCAAAATTTCTGCATGTTCCAAACCAGGTAATGAATGAACCATTTTCTCTTGAATATCATGTGGCATACTAGTAGAAAAACCTTGTAAATAAATATCATCATAATATAAACTCTCTGGTTCTAAAAATAATTGATGTCTATCCTTATCTCTAAATCTTACAACCTTATCCTCAATTGATGGACAATATCTCGGACCAATTCCTTTAATATCCGGAAGCCCTCCATACATACTAGACTTGTGTAAATTATCTAAAATAATCTTATGTGTTTCTTCTGTCGTATAAGTTAAATAACAAGGAACTTGCTCATTAACATCATAATAAACTTTATTATCAAAACTAAAAGTATGATACACATTATCACCATTTTCGAGTTTTGTTTTTGAAAAATCAATGCTATCTCTCTTAATTCGTGGTGGTGTACCTGTCTTTAACCTCTTTAACTTAAACCCTTTTTTAGCTAAATTATCACTTAAATAATTAGAAGGTTTCTCTCCATGTGGGCCTTCTCTTTTCCTAGTATCACCTACTAAGATATCTGCATTCATATAAGTCCCCGTTGTTAAAATAACCACCTTTGAAGAAATCTCTCTTCCATCTTCTAACAAAACTCCTGAAACCTTATTATTTGGCGTCAAAACATCTTTAACTAAAGCTTCTAAAATATCTAAATTATCACAATCTCTAAGCGTCTTAAGCATGTTCTTAGGATAAGTAACCTTATCAGCTTGAGCTCTCAAAGACCGTACAGCAGGTCCTTTTGCCGAATTAAGCATCTTAATTTGTAGTAAACTTTTATCTGCATTAATTCCCATTTCTCCACCTAATGCATCTATTTCTCTTACAACAATTCCCTTCGCACTCCCACCAATCGATGGATTACAAGGCATATCAGCAATATTATTAATATTTCCTGTGACAAGTAACGTTTTATGACCCATACGTGCCGTAGCTAAAGCCGCTTCACACCCCGCATGGCCACCACCAACAACGATAACCTCAAAGTCCATATACATCACGTATAATCTAATTATGTGATTTTTTCACATATATTAGAAACTCCTTTCTTTATAATTTTTATACTATAACTG
>CALVRJ010000003.1 GCA_944358545.1 uncultured Bacilli bacterium
CCTTTCAAATTTAGTTATTGCCATTACAATAAGCATACAAAGGTAACCTTTGTATGCTCGTTTTATCTTATTTTATAAACAATAAAAATTAAGGATCTAGATTAACTCTCTTCGTTCGTCCTTGATTTTTATTGTTTATTATGGGTAATTTATTTCGATAATTTTTGGGTAAATTAGAGTTAAAATCTACATTTTATGAGGGGGTTATATTTTAGAGCAAATAAAAACATTAGAAATAATGATGTGAATCCTATTTGATAGACATCAGTTTTCTAAAGTTTTCTAAAGCTTTTTAGCTTTTTGTTTTGATTTTGAATCATCATTAAATAGAGTTCCTTGAGTATAGTTTTCTTTTAGTAAATCAGGTAGTTTTAATGTATCTGAAGGTTTTTTAGGTGGTTCTTCTAGTATTTTATTTAAAGGTTTTGATAATGGATTTTCTCTATCAATCATTTCTCTTTTATATTCATGTTCTCTAATACCAATTATAATTCCCCTAACCGTTTTATAATCTTTAAGTTTTAAAAGTAATTTTTTAAATGAATAATCAACATCATTTTTATATCCTTTATAAAAACTTGTTATATAATCGTTAAATGCAGATATTAAAGGAACTCCTGAAATATAACGGTAATCAATTAAATATTTAAATAAATCTTTATCTCTAATTATTTTTTTACAAATGTTATTTATTTCTTTTATAAAATAATAATCTTCATCAACTTGATATTTTCCAATATTATTATGTGAAAGTTTTTTTAAAAATTCTTCGTTTGAAAAAACGGCCATTAAATATCGTGTTTGTTTTTTGGCTTTATAGGTAATTTCTAAGCGGTCACAAGCTGGATTAAGTCTATTTGCAATAATAAACTGTTCGGCGTTTTCATACTCGGTTGTTAAGGCATCTATTTCTGTTAAAGTAAATTTATTATTACCGTGTTCATCCGTGTAAACTTCTTTATCCCTATATGTGGTACTTGAAATAACAAGTTTATATCTTTTAACTGTTTTTTTATCCATACTATCACTGCTTTCTTGCGTATATTATACATTTTATATTGTTTTTGTCAAATTAGAAAAGACCTAAGCCTTTATTTTTTGCTTAGGTTTATTTTCAAATAATGGTTCTTGTATATACTTATCTGAATTTAAATTTTTATATTCACTAATACCAACTACAAGTTCTCTTACGGTATTATATGTCTTAAGCCCACTAAAAAGTTCTTTAATTTCATCGTTAAAATTATCTATACAGCCATATTTAAGTCCGGCAAAAACATCATTGAATTTATCAGCTAAGTTTTGATTAGATAAAACGCCTTTTTTCATTAAATAATCAAATAAATTTTCATCATTTTTTAGTTCATTTCCTATTTTACCAATTTCTGATTTGAATACATCACTTTGAACAACTTCTCTTCTTTGCGGATTATCATGAGATAATTTTTTTAAAAATTCATTTTCTCCATAAACAGTCGTGAAATATTTAATATAAGATTTATTATGTTTGACAATTTCAAGCTTATCAAATTTTGAATTAATTCCCATATGTAAAATAAAATCCTTGGGACTATCATATTCCGTCGTTAATGCATCAATTTCTCTTAAACTAAACTTATATTCACCTTGTTTACTCACATACAATTTTTTGTTGCCAGTCTCAGAATCAACAAGGACTAGATTATATTTTTTATTATTCTTTGGCATTGTATCCCCACTTTCTGATTTTATTATACATCCTATATATCGTTTGTCAAACAAAAAAGAAGCATTTTAAGCTTCTTTGGTATAATCACAACTTGAACATTTGATTTTGTTCTTTTTTTCGGTAAGCATACTTCCACATTCTGGACATTTTTTACCGGTTGGTTTATCCCAGTATGCTGTTTTACAATTTGGATAATTATTGCATCCATAGAAAATTTTGCCTTTTCTACTTCTTTTTTCAACTATTTTGCCGTCACAGTTCGGGCAATCACAAATAATAGATTCTTTGCGTGGTTCTTGTTTTATATATTTACATTCTGGGAAGTTTGAACAAGCGACAAATTTACCGTACTTACCATTTCTAATTACTAAAGGATGACTACATTCTGGGCATTTTTCACCGGTTTCTTCGGCTTCTTTTTTAGGAAGTTTATCAAAGGCTTCTTTAACTGCTGGTTCGAAATCTTTATAGAATTTTTCTAAGAGGTCATACCACACTTCTTTGCCTTCAGCAACTTTATCTAAATCTTCTTCCATGCCAGCAGTATATTTAACATTAATTATATTGCTGAAGCATTCTTGGAGTTTATCATTTACTTCAAAGCCAATTTCGGTCGGAACAAATTTACGATCAACTAAGTTAACATAGCCACGGGATTTTATATTATCAATAATAGTGGCATAAGTACTTGGCCTTCCAATTCCAAGTTCATCCATAGTTTTAATAAGTTTGGCTTCGGTATATCTAGCTGGGGGCTGAGTGAAGTGCTGCTCTTTAGTTATATCATTTGAGGCAATAACATTTGACTTATATGTATCAAAAGGCGGAAGAATAGTGTCTTTAGTGTCTTCATAATCACTATAGACTTTTAAATATCCATCAAATACAATAATTTGACCAGTTGCTTTAAAATTGTAGTCGTTATTGTCTAAGATAACTGTTGTCCCTTCAACTTCTGCTGGAGCCATAAGGCTAGCTAGGGCGCGATAGTAAATCATGCGATATAACTTAAACTCATCATTAGTTAAATAAGGTTTTACTGATTCAGGAGTTCTTTGAATACTTGTTGGTCTGATTGCTTCATGGGCATCTTGAACATTTTCGGTTTTTTTAGATTTTTTTACTGGCCCAGTATATTTTTCACCATATTTACTTTCGATATATTTATATGTATCGGCGATAAAGTCATCGGATAATCTGATTGAATCAGTACGCATATATGTAATTAAACCGGTTGTTTCATTTCCTAAATCGATTCCTTCATATAGTTTTTGGGCAACCATCATAGTTTTTTTAGATGAAAATTTTAGTTTGTTTGATGATTCTTGCTGCATGGTACTAGTTGTAAATGGTGGCTTTGATTGTTTATTCTTACGCTTTTTATCGACACTTTCGATAGTAAATGATTTAGATAATTTACTTAGAATATTATCGGCTTCAGTTTCATTTTTGATTTCAATTTTTTTATGCTTATATTCATAGAGGTCAGCTTGAAAATCTTTAAAATCGGCTTGAATTGTCCAATATTCTTCAGGGTTAAAAGCATTTATTTCTCTTTCTTTGTCAACAATAAGTTTTAAAGCAACACTTTGAACTCTTCCGGCGGATGTTCCGTCGGTTTTAGATCTTATAAGTTTACTTAAACGAAAGCCAATTATTCTGTCTAAAATACGTCTGGCTTCTTGACTACTAACTAAGTTTTGATTAATTTTTCCTTCATGTTTAAAAGCATCTAAAACAGCTTTTTTAGTTACTTCGTGGAAAACGACACGACTATAGTGGTCATCATCTAATCCGAGGCATTTATAAAGGTGCCAAGAAATGGCTTCCCCTTCCCTATCTGGATCGGTTGCTAGATAAACTTTATCAGCTTGGGAAGCTTCTTTTTTTAATTCATCGATGACTTTTTTCTTGCCTTTTATAACTTTATAGTCAGGTTTAAAATGATTTTCAATATCGACTCCTAAACCATATTTTCCTTTGGTTGAAAGGTCTCTGATATGACCTTTACTTGATGATACGATATAGTCCTTTCCAAGGTATTTACTTATTGATTTAACTTTTGTTGGAGATTCGACAATAACTAAGTTTTTGCCCATTTGAATTCACTTCCTTTTTAAACTAATATAATTTATACACTATAATTGATTTTATGTCAATTAAATTTTGTTTACTTTTATTATTTATAATGTTAGAATAGGAAACAGATTGGAGAAGATATATGATAAAAAAAGAAGATATGGTTTTTGATTTAATTAAAGACGGAAAATGTGTGAGTGAAATTAAAAGGTTAACTAATACAAATACGACAAATTTAAGTATGATTTTGTACAATCTCAGTCAAAAATATAATATGGTTTCAAGTATAAACGATTTGGGAGAACTTAGATTTTTAATCGATAGTGATATAGACGAAATGAATATGGCAAGTATTGATTTAAGTTATCCTAATTTATTCAGAGCAATGGTAATTTCCGATACTCACTTTGGCAATGAATATGCCAGGCCAGATTATTTAACTTTGATTTATAATTATTGTAAGAAAAACGATATTCATATTATTATTCATGCAGGAGATTTTATCGATGGTACTTCTTCAGCGTTTAAACAATATATTAAAAATCCAACTCTACAGGTAAGTAAGGCTATAAGTAATTATCCATATGACGATAATATTTTAAACTTGGTATGTTTTGGCAATCATGATTTTAGTGCGTTTGAAAACGGGGTTAATATTAAAGATAAAATTTTATGTCAAAGATACGATATTAGACCTTTTGCCTTAGGGTGTGGAATCATAAATATCGGAAATGATATATTTTATGTTAAACATCCAATAGATGGTTTTAAATATGAAAACGTTAATAATCACTTTATTTTATCTGGTCATTCACATAAAATAGGAATTTTTTGTGATAAAGTTTATACTAATGTAAAAATACCTACTCTAAGTGATTTGCGTTTCAATGAAAATCAAAGCTTACCTGGCGCATTAGAAATGAAAGTTTTTTTAAATTATAGCCATATTATTGGGGTGGAATTTAGACATTTAAGTATTTTGAGCGAAGGAAGTAATTTAAATAAATGCGGACTATTTGAAGTTGGAAAATACGATTACAGGTTTAATTATGAAAAGAGTCCAATTAACGATGAAACATATATGCCAGAAATAAGTGATGATAAAAAGTGCGAACTTGTAAAAAAATATGGATATATGAAATAGCTTTGGTAATTTTAGGTTTAAGTGGTATAATTAGTACGTTGGGAGGCCTTATATGAAAATAAAAGTACTGACTAATGATGAATTTTTAGAATTCAGTAAACGTTTTAGACCGTCTTCAATGTATCAAACAGTTGAATATGCCCTGACAATGAACAATAATAGATATGATTCTTTATTAGTGGGACTTGTCGATGACGATAAACTATTAGCGGCAAGTTTAATTTTAGTTCAAAAGATAAACGGTTTTCGTTATGCGAGTGCGCCAAGAGGATTTTTAATCGATTATAATAATACAGAACTTTTAACGACGTTTACAAAGCTTTTAAAGAAATTTTTAGGTAAAAAAGATATTGTAGCTATTAAAGTTAATCCAATGATTATCAGAGAAGTTTACGATTCTAAGGGAAACAGTGTTTTAAAAAATGTAAAATACGACGAAATTTTTAAAAATATGACTAAGCTTGGATATTTTCATTTAGGATATAACAATTATTTTGAGGCTTTAAAACCGAGATTTGAAGCAATGATTGATATAAGTAAGCCTAT
The DNA here is from genome assembly GCA_944358545.1 of uncultured Bacilli bacterium. Taxonomy (GTDB): domain Bacteria; phylum Bacillota_I; class Bacilli_A; order RF39; family UBA660; genus Coprosoma. The sequence continues at coordinate 5,478 of CALVRJ010000003.1, forward strand.
AAATCAAATTTTTAAAAATATTGATAAAGGTTTTAAAGCAAAGATTAGAAAAGCGATTAAAAACGGAGTTAATGTTTATCATGGAGATTTTAATGACTTGAATCTTTTATATGAGGAGACTAAAGATAAGTATCCAAGGGATTTAAAATATTATGAAGATTTATATAAATATTTTGATAAGAAAAACAGCATAGATTTTTACTATTGTAAATTAGATACAACTGAATATTTAAAATATACGCAAAAAAAGTATAATGAGGTTCATAAGCTAAGCTTTGACCTTGGAAATAAGTTAATCGGTTCAACCGGAAATAATACAAAAATTATAAACAAAAAATTACAAGTAGATAAAGAGGTTTCTTTATATAGTAAACAACTAGTTGAAGCGACTAATTTACTTAGAGATTTTCCTGATGGAATTGTGATTGCTTCAGCTTTAGTTATTAAATGGTTAGACACGGCCTATTTAGTTATGAGTGGTTACAATGAAAAATATAGAAAGTTTAATGGAACACACTTAATGATTTGGAAGTTTTTAGCAAGATATGCAAAACTCGGATTTAAATATTTTAATTTTGGAGGCGTTAGTAATATAAAGCTTCAAAAAAATAAATATAAAGGGTTAAATCAATTTAAACTTGGTTTTAATGCAGATGTAACTGAATATATAGGCGACTTTGAGCTTATTACTAATAGGCCACTTTACTTCGTATATAAAAACTCTTTTGGAATAAGCGACATTTTTAAATAAGCTTATTTTTTTATAATAAAAAAAGCTCTTGCGAGCTTCTTTTATTATTCAATAACTTCTGATACGCTTCCGGCACCAACAGTTCTACCACCCTCACGGATAGAGAATTTAGTTCCGTTTTCAATAGCGATTGGAGCTATTAATTCTACAGTGATTTCAACGTTGTCACCTGGCATAACCATTTCAACTCCTTCTGGAAGTTCGATTACACCTGTAACATCAGTTGTTCTGAAGTAGAATTGTGGACGATAATTGCTGAAGAATGGAGTATGTCTTCCACCTTCTTCTTTAGTTAAGACATAAACTTGAGCCTTAAATTTAGTATGTGGAGTAACTGTTCCAGGTTTAGCAATAACTTGTCCTCTTTCAACGTCGTCACGGTTTACACCACGAAGTAATAAACCAGCGTTGTCACCTGCTTCAGCATAGTCTAATTGTTTTCTGAACATTTCGATTCCAGTAACAACTGTCTTCTTAGTAGGTTTAAGACCAACGATTTCAACTTCTTCGTTAAGTTTTAATTGACCTCTTTCAACACGTCCAGTAACAACTGTTCCACGACCAGTGATTGTGAATACGTCTTCAATTGGCATTAAGAATGGTTTATCAGTGTCTCTAGCTGGTGTTTCAATCCAGTTATCAACTGCATCCATAAGTTCACCAATTTTTTCTTCGTAAGCAGCATCTCCTTCAAGAGCTTTAAGAGCTGAACCTCTGATGATTGGAGTATTGTCTCCATCGTATCCGTATTCAGTTAATAATTCTCTAACTTCCATTTCAACTAAGTCTAGAAGTTCTTCATCATCAACCATATCGCATTTGTTTAAGAATACTACCATACGAGGTACACCAACTTGACGAGCAAGTAAGATATGTTCACGAGTTTGAGCCATAGGTCCATCTGTAGCAGCGATAACTAAGATAGCACCATCCATTTGAGCAGCACCAGTGATCATGTTCTTAACGTAGTCAGCATGTCCTGGACAGTCAACGTGAGCATAATGTCTCTTTTCAGTTTCATATTCGATATGTGCAGTATTGATAGTAATTCCACGTTCTCTTTCTTCTGGAGCTTTATCAATATCAGCATAATCTTCTTCTTTAGCTAAACCTTTCTTAGCTAAGTAGTGTGTAATAGCCGCAGTTAAAGTAGTTTTACCATGGTCAACGTGACCGATAGTACCGATATTAACATTTGGCTTTGTACGTTCAAATTTTTCTTTTGCCATTTTAATTTTCTCCTTTTCTATTTCATTTAATATTTTATCAATAGTGAATTAAAAATTCAAGTGTTTTGGTTTAGTTTCCACCATTTTTTTTGATAATATCTTCAGCGATATTTTTTGGAACTTCTTCATAATGGTCGAATTCCATAGAGAAGTTTCCACGACCTTGAGTATTAGATCTTAAAGTTGTTACATATCCGAACATTGAAGCAAGTGGAACCATGGCATCAACTTTAAGTGATTTACCTCTTGATTCTTGTCCAAGCGGACGGCCACGACGTGATGTTATATCACCCATAACAGTTCCTAAGTATTCTTCTGGAACAACGATTTGGACTTTCATGATTGGCTCTAAAATTACTGGGTTACATTTATTCTTAGCTTCTTTTAAAGCAAGTGACGCAGCAACTTTGAAGGCCATTTCTGAAGAGTCGACTTCGTGATAAGAACCATCGAATAAGGTTGCTTTAACGTCCATCATTGGGAAGCCTGCTAGGATACCTGAGGCCATAGCTTCTTGTAATCCTTTATCGACAACTGGGATATATTCACGAGGAACAGCACCACCAACAATGGCATCGACAAATTCATATCCTTTACCAGGATTTGGTTCAAATTTAATCCAAACGTGTCCATATTGTCCACGACCACCAGATTGTTTGATGTATTTTCCTTCACAGTTGGCAGCTGTTTTAATAGTTTCACGGTAAGAAACTTGAGGGTTACCAACGTTAGCTTCAACACCAAATTCTCTTCTTAAACGGTCAACAATAATATCTAGGTGAAGTTCACCAACACCAGCGATAATAGTTTGACCAGTTTCGTGGTCAGTACTAGCTCTAAAGGTTGGATCTTCTTCAGCAAGTTTTTGAAGAGCAAGTGCCATTTTATCTTGGTCAGCTTTTGATTTTGGTTCAACGGCAAGCTCGATAACTGGTTCTGGGAATTCCATTGGAGCTAAGATACATGCATGTTTTTCATCACATAAAGTGTCACCGGTTGTCGTATTTTTTAAACCAACAGCGGCAACAATGTCACCAGTATAAGCTTCACTGATTTCTTTACGATGATTAGCGTGCATTAATAAGATACGTCCAATTCTTTCTTTTTTATCTTTATTTGCATTTAAAACATATGAACCACTAGCTAATTTACCTGAGTAAACTCTGACAAATGTAAGTTTTCCAACGAATGGGTCAGTCATAACTTTAAATGCTAAAGCTGAGAATGGTTCTGTATCTCTTGGATGTCTTTCAATTGGATTACCGTTCATATCAATACCTTTGATTGATTCAACATCAACTGGTGATGGAAGGTAATCATTGATAGCATCTAGTAATTGTTTAATACCCATATTTCCTAAGGCAGTTCCGCACATAACTGGGAAGAATTTAACAGCAAGTACTCCTTTACGGATTGCTTTTTTAATTTCTTCAGTAGTGATTTCTTCACCTTCTAGGTATTTGTTCATAAGTTCATCGTCAAATTCAACAACTGTTTCTACTAAATCGTTATGTTTTTCTTCGGCGATGTCTTTTAAGTCTGCTGGAATTTCGATTTCAGTAGCGTTCTCTTCTGGTTTACCATCAAAGTGATAAGCTTTCATCGTAACTAAATCGATTACGCCATTGAATTCGCTTTCAGCACCGATTGGCCATTCGATAGGTTTAGCGTTAATACCTAATCTTTCGTCAATACTATCTAAACTATATTGGAAATCTGCTCCGATTTTATCCATTTTATTGGCGAAAATCATTCTTGGAACGTTATAGTCATCAGCTTGACGCCAAACGGTTTCGGTCTGTGGTTCAACACCTTGAGAGGCGTCGATTAAAGCTACAGCACCATCTAAGACTCTTAAACTTCTTTGTACTTCAACTGTAAAGTCTACGTGTCCTGGGGTGTCGATAATGTTTAATCTATGCCCTTTCCAGTAGGCTGTGGTAGCAGCTGAAGTGATTGTAATACCACGTTCTTGTTCTTGTTCCATCCAGTCCATTTGAGCTTCACCATCGTGAGTTTCGCCAATTTTATGGATTTTTCCGGTATGGAATAAGATTCTTTCGGTACATGTTGTTTTTCCCGCATCGATGTGGGCCATGATACCAATATTACGTGTATTTTCTAAGCTATATTCACGAGCCATATTCTATTTTCCTTTCTTTTACCATCTATAATGAGCGAATGCTTTATTAGCTTCAGCCATTCTGTGAGTATCCTCACGTTTTTTAACTGCTGCTCCTACTCCATTAGAAGCATCAATAATCTCGTTTGCTAAGTTTTCAGCCATTGAATGACCACCTCTTAAACGAGCATATTGTACAAGCCAACGTAATCCTAAAGCTTGGCTACGATCAGCTTTTACTTCGATTGGAACTGGGTAGTTAGCTCCTCCAACTCTTCTAGTTCTTACTTCCAAAGCTGGTTTGATATTTTCTAAAGCTTTGTTAAATACTTCTAGTGGGTCAGAGTTTGTTTTATCTTTAATTTGCTCAAAGGCATCGTAAAGAATTGTTTGCGCAGTTCCTTTTTTTCCATCAAGCATGATTTGGTTAATTAATTTTGTAACTACTTTTGATTTATATATTGGATCTGGTAGTACATCTCTTTTAACTGCTTGTTTCTTACGCATTAAATAACCCTCCCTTCAATTTATTTACTTTTTGGTTTTTTTGCACCATATTTAGAACGTCCTTGACGACGTTTGTCTACTCCTGCTGTATCCATTGTTCCACGGATGATGTGATAACGAACACCGATTAGGTCCTTAACACGTCCACCACGTACTAAAACAACAGAGTGTTCTTGTAAGTTGTGGCCTTCTCCTGGAATATAAGTATCAACTTCTTTTCCATTTGAAAGTCTAACCTTAGCATATTTACGAAGTGCTGAGTTTGGTTTCTTTGGTGTCATGGTTCCAACACGAGTACAAACGCCACGTTTTTGTGGAGAATTACTTATGGTAACCTTTTTATCTTTGCTGTTGTAACCAATGTTTAACATTGGTGATTTACTCTTTTTTGTTTTGTGTCCTCTTCCTTTTCTAACTAATTGGTTAATAGTAGGCATATTTTTCCTCCTTTCACTGCACATATCCAGGCGTTTTAATTTTTTTACTAATTAAAGATTTACCAAATTAGGTAAATCTAAAATTAAAACACATTAACTATATCATTTTATTGGTTGATTGTCAATAATATTCTTGTATTTTTTTACTCTATTACAAATGGATCATCAGAAGTTCCTGAACCTGTAAGTGAGGGCTGGGCAATTCGAACAACTGGGTATATATGGTCAGCTGAGCCAACATCTGTATTAAATGGTTCAGATGGGTTAACGCTTGTAACTATTCCATTAGTAATCCTTAGGACAATTACAGCTTCAGTTGTGTTACTTACTTTGTTAGCCGTAGTTCTTGTTAATGTATAGCCATTAACAAACATCCAATTTTGATTAGCACAACTTGTATTATTTAGATAATTGTTTACTTTACAGTTTGTATCAGCACTTGCTGAGGCATATTCTGCACCATTTATAAGGCCAACTTTGTTAGTAGATGTTCCAGATGATTCATGATATTGATATCCAATTTGGAAATCTGTGTCTAATATTTTACTTCTGAAATTACTAGATATACTATTATAATACGTATTATTCAAATATGTATTAATCGTAGCCGGTGATGTCCAGTAATTTGTCCTATTAGAATCCCATGGCATTTCACCAATAGAAGTGTCTCTAATGATTTCGAGAGAATTATCGTTTGCCGTAGATATAATTCGCCAAAGTTCATTATTAAATCTAATGTAATTATTTGGATTTGTTCCTTTATAAACGCAGCCATTAGTTGTTTTATAAAGTCCAGTTCCTTCAACTGCCGTTTTTACTTGCATATTTCCAATTAAACAAATATCAGCAGGAATAGAATCATTTATTTTGGTATTTATGGCAATTGTTGCATAGTATCCATTTTCAAACTGGGCAATCAATCTTCCTTTTCTTTCGATGGCTTCAGCATCAATTCTTTTAATGAAATCTCTAAGTGATTGATTTAAATAACTATCGCTATTTTTTTTAATATAATTTTTGATATTTGTTAAATCAGAACTTGTATAGATAACTTTTTTAGCTCCGGTAGCTGCAAACAATGAATCACAGAATGTTCCAAGTCCAAGGCTTGGATTACAGCCACTATCTTTGTCATAAACTTTAATATACGCATTACTACCTAAGTTATTACTTAAAGAAACTAATCTCGTATTATCAGCTGAGAAATATTCACTAGCGGAGCCTAAATTATAAATGGCTTCAGGATTATTATAGTCAGTGTTATTTTTATATGTTGTCATTAGGTTTTGATACTGAACAAATAAAAATATCAAAACAGTTAAAACGAATGTCGATACAACTAATGATTCGGCAAGTAAAAATCCTTTGTTATTTTTCATTTCTATCCCCTACTATTCTAAATATATTTTACCGTTTATATTTTTAAAAATCAATACAAAAAAGAAAAATATAGATGGATAATATCAACTATATTTTATAATTTTTATTTAAAATATAAAAAATCAATAAAATAGATTCATAAGCTACATTATTGATTTTATTTTTGACTACTTTTTCAGCAGGCTCGCTTGTTACTTGCCTTTTTCGACTATGGTAATCGTTTTGTTATTAAAGTTTAAATTATTTACAAATGTTTGAAATTCATCATAAGAAATATTCTTATAAGTGTTATATATATCGTAATTGACATTGCCATATAAATAAACATCTGAGGCAATAGAATCTCTAGTTCTTGAAACTTTTTCAGTAAGTAAGATAACTGAGCTTAGTAATACTTTTTTAATTAGATTAAATTCTTTTTCCGAATAGGTTTTATCATTAATTGCCTTATCGATTAAGCTAATAATTTTATCAGTGTCTTCTTTGACCGTAACGCCAACATTTATAATATAATAATCATCAGCTGTATAAAAGCTACAGCCAACGTCGGTAATAATGTTTTCGTCATTAAATGTTATATCGGGAAAATCAGATATTTCACTGAATTTAAGATTTAATAAAAGTGAAAAATATAAATCAGTAATAATTCTACTTTTTTTAGGTGGTTTTACTTTGTAACTTATAAGTATTTCTTTATTTTCTGTATTTCTATGAACTATTTCTTTATCTTTAAAAACGGTTTCCGGTTCTTGTTTAGTTATTTTAACTGGAGGTTTTTGATAAGAAAGGCCTAGCTTTTGATAATATTTTTTTATAAAGTCTAAGGTTTGGTTTATATCAAAGCCACCTGTTATAGTTAGATACATATTACTCGGATGATAAAAGGCATTATAACAGTCATAAAGCATTTCTTTAGTTATACTGTTTATATCTTCTAGTGAACCTAAAACTGAATGTTTAAAATACGAATTATGGAAGAGATTTTCATTAGATTTATCGTAGACAATCGATTTTGGCTGGTCCATAGTATTTTTCTTTTCCTGAGAAATGATACCTTTTTCTTTTAAAACGTTTTCATCTGTAAAATAAGGCTTATGAACAGTGTCTAAGAGATTTTGTAAGCTTTTAAAGAAATCATCACCGCCTTCAAAATGGTAGGCTGTGATATAAGGCGATGTAAAGGCATTGGCGTAAGCACCGGTTGATTCATAAATTTTTAAAGGGTCAGTACCATCTTCTTTTTCAAACATTTTATGTTCAAGAAAATGAGCAATTCCGGCAGGAACTTTAATATTCTTGCCATTTAGTTCAAATTCTAAGACAGAACCACCAAATAAAACAGTCATCTGAGCGGCAACTTCATGTCTTGGCATTGGACAGAGGAAAATTCTTAAGCCATTAGGTAATGTTTCTTCGTAAACGTCGAGATTTAAGTTATTAAATGTCTTCTTTTCCATGAGCTTCTCCTTTCAATAAAAAGATGGTATCGATATGAACTTTTTTAGCTAAATTAGATATATCTTGTTTAGTTACTTTGCCAATATTAATTCGGCGAGTTTCAATATTATCGCTTCCGGTTAAAACTTCTGATTCATAGTTAGATGTCAAGGAATCTAAAGAGTCTTCAATATTGTTTAAAGAATTATAGTAAACTTGTTTAGCGTTTTCGATGTATTCGTCTGGGTAATCACCTTTAACTATTTTAGCCATATTTTCTTCGATTAAATCATAAACTTCATCAAAGTTATCCGCATCAATTCCAGCAAATATGTTCATCGTCCCAGTTAAACTTTGTCTAGATGTATAAATGTAATAGCAAAGAGAATGCTGCTCTCTGACGTCGTCAAATAAAAGGGAGTTGCTGCCGCCTAAAATCCAAGAATACAAGGTAAAAACGTATTTTTTCTCAAAGTCCGTCATATTTAAAGCTTTACAGCCGATTAAAGCTTTACTTTGATTATTAGGAACAGGTTCACTATATCCGTGAGGAGGACTATTATATGTTTTTTGAGTTATATAATGGAAATCATTTTTCTTAACTGTCGTATTAATTTTTAGTTTATCGTTTAAAATTTTGATTATTTCATCTTCGTCGATGTCACCGGCAATAAAAATATCAAATTTACTAGTTTTAAGCATTTTCTGATAAAAGTCATAAAGCATTTTAGAATCTATTTTTTTAGTTGTATAATAAAGTTCTTCTAAGGTAACCGGTTTAAAATCGTATACTTGCATATATCCTTGAAGCCTAACTAGAGAGTAAGCGTCAGGATTATCTTCAAGTGACCTTAAGTAATTTAATCTATTTGTTTTTTCTTTTTCAAATATTTCATCGATAAAATGATTATCTTCTATTTTAGGAGAAAATATTATCTTAAGTAGATATTCGATAGTTTTTTTGGTCATTCCTTTTTCGGTATATTTTTCATTTAAAAAAGAACTTCTTAGAGAAAAAACGCTTTGATTACCACTTAGGGATGATTTAATAACCCAGGCTGGGTCATATATTTCAGCACAGGAAATATTTCTCTCTTTTAATGTTTTATAGCCAGTACTTAATGGAAGGGTTGTTTCTAAAAGAGACATAAAAAAGCGGTCTTCTCTTTTTAAAGGAAACCTGATTTCAATATTAAAGTTAACAGTTTTAAATTTGTCTGTCTGTAAGATATGGAGGTCATAGCCGTCCATTTTTAAATTTTTGTACTTCATAAATTCACCTCTTTTTTAGTATAACCATTTCTTCTTATAAAATAGAATCTAAGGCAAGTTTTATCATTTTGTCTAAGCCTTTTTCTCTTTCTTCAGATGTAGCCACTTTATCTATGTATTTAGAATCGACAACGCTCATCAAACAGGCAGCATTTTTGCCGAGCATTTTAGCTACATAAAGAAGTGCGAAGGCTTCCATTTCGGCAGATATTGGTTTAATGTCTTTGGGCATTCTTTCAAAAAATTTAGATATATCGGTAGCATAAACGTCAAAGCAGTCTAGGCATGCCGTTGTTCCAGTAAAAAGTTTAATTCCTTCTCTATTAGCTGTTTCAATTATTTTAGTGTTTAATTCTTGGCTTGCCTTTACTAAATGACAATTATCGTTATTTAAGGTTAAGGCAAAATTACTTTCACTATAAACATCTGTTGATAAGATAACGTCAAACAAATTCATTTCTTTTAAATAAGCACCGCAAGAGCCAATTCGAATGATATTTTTTACATCATAGATTTTATATAGTTCATAGGCATAGATTCCCATACTTGGCATACCCATGCCACTAGCCATAACGGTTACTCTCTTATTTTTATAGTATCCAGTATAGGCATAAATATTTCTAACTTTATTTACGAGTTTATAATTTTCTAAATATTTTTCGGCAATATATTGGGCACGTAGGGGATCGCCTGGCATAATAACTGTTTCGGCGATATCTTCTTTTTTAGCTTCGTTATGTGGAGTCATATTATCACTTATCCTTTTCTAATGCCATTTTACATTATCATTTTATATAAGTCAAATGGTTTGGTATATAATTAGTGATATTTTTAAACTATTTTTTACCGACAATAACATAATTTCTGTTTGAGAAATCAAGGGTTTTAGTAAAGTTTTGATAGTCTAAAACATCTAATGATTTTATCTTATCATATATATCATATATTGGATGGTTGTAGCGAAGGCAGTCGTTTTCAATAAGACTTGCTACTCTATCGGGGCTTTCAAAATCCAGAATTATAGTTTTAATCATCAATTTTTTATATATTTCAATATAATCTTCATTTATTTCAGCGTGTTTTAGGGTATCGTCTATTAAATCAATTGTTTTTTCAGGGTTGTTTCTGACGATTACATCAAAGCATATAAGGGCGTAATCATCAATGAGGGTTACTCCATAATCAATATCTGAGACGTAATTTGAGTCTTGGTATGTACTGTTATATATTTTGGTTAATGGTCCAAATTTTAAACGAAGAATGGCATTTAAATATACTCTTAAAAGGTATTCATCTATTTTAGGTTTCTTTATTTTATAAGTTATTGATATGTAATTATTCGATGTATCTTTATGAATTATTTCTTTTTCTTTCAAGACTTTTGCTGGTTCGTTATATTTTTTTCGAATTACTTTAAATTTAGGAAATTTCTTGTTTTGATAAAACTCTTTTACTTGGACGATGACTTTTTGAGGATTAACATTTCCAGCAATTATTAAAAACATATTATCGGGGCGGTAAAAATACTCGAAGCAAGTTTTAATCATTTGTAAATCTATTTTTTCAAGGTCTTCGATGCGACCGCCAGTGTCATAGCGATAGCTATCTTCAACTATGGCGTTTTCAAGAGCTTTTGTTTCGGCAATAAAACTTTTGTTGTCGGCATATTTTAAAAGTTCTTGTTTGATGATGCCACGTTCTTTATCCACGTCTTTTTCAGTTATGTTTAAACTGTTTACACTTCTTAATAGAGTATTTAAGTTCTCTTCGAAATTAAGGGGTCCATAAAAGTAGTATGTGGTTAAATTTTTGTTGGTATAAGCATTATTGGAAGCGGCATTTTTATTGTATATTTTGGCCGGGTTAAAGTCGCCATCAGGAGTATAGATAAGGTGCTCGAGAAAGTGAGCTGTTCCCGTATATGTTTTGATAAATTCTTGGTCTTCTTCTTTTTTGAAACTAATATTTTTAGCTCCATATAAAACATTCATTTCAGCATAAATGTTTTTTCTTTTTAAGGGGCAGATATAGATGCGAAGTCCATTTTCTAAAACTTCTTCATACATGGTATTATTTAATTTTTTATATTTTTTCTTAATCATTTTTCCGCTCTCCTTCTAGGTAGATTATAGTTGCAATATGAATTTTACGGGCTAAAGCAACAACGTCTTCTTTAGTTACTTTTCGCATGTTTTTAATTTTTTCTCGATTAGGAACGTCGCCATATAATACTTCCCCTTTCATATCTTCTGTGCAGACACCAATGAAGTCTTCGGAATCATAAAAGGAAGCAATGTAAGACTGCTTATATTCGTCTATTAAGTTATCTTCAAAATTGCCTTGACGCATGTCTTCTAGTTTACGGTTTATAATTTCTATCATTTGATTATAATTTTCTTTATCAAATGCGGAAAAGATTCTGATGGTGCTATTAAAGTCACAACGAGCAGTAGATATCGAATAACATAAAGATTTTTCTTCGCGAGCTTCTTTATTTAGTAGGGATTCTGTCCCACCACCTAAGATGCTACTATAGATGCGTAAAACGTAATTACTTTCAAAATAGTTTAAATTAAGACCAACTAGTCCTATGTTAAGAAGGCTTTGGTTATCTGGTATTTTTTCTTTGATTACTTTTAATTTTGGCCTTTTAGTTTGAATGATGTAAGGAGATGAAATATCTACTGTTTTAGGTTTGTAAGGTATTCTAGAAGTGATTTGACTTATAATGTCTTCGGATACGTCACCGGTAATAAAGATTTCAAGCCGGGATTTTTTTAAAAGGTACTGATAATATTTATAAAGAGTTTGTCCGTCTATATTTTTTATTTGGGCAATAGTTTCTTTTAGTGATGGTAATTTATATTTGGAAATGGGAAGGTTTTCTGAAAGATAGGTGCCGATATATGATCTAGGATTTTCTTTTTTAGATTCTAATTCATGAATAATTTCTTCTTTAATTATTTCTAATGTTTTTTCATCAAATGATTTATTTTCAATTTTAGGATCAAATAAAATATTAAAAGCAAAATCAATAGTTTTTTCATTCATTCCTTTTTCGGTGTATTTTTCGTTTAAAAAGGTTAAGTTTAACCCAAAGCATAAATATGAACCGGCTATATTATAGTTTACAGAACAACTTGGGGCATACAGCTTATATAATGCTAGATTTTTTTGATTTAAACTATTATACTGCGAACTAGTCCTTTTAAGAATGTTTATAAGCAACGGAGCAAAGTATAATGATTTAACATTATCATAAGATACAAATTCTACTAATATTTTTGTTTGTTTAAATTTATCGGTTTTTAAAACGTGAATATTATAACCATCCACTTTATAATCTTTTATTTTCATCCAAATCACCTAATACAATTATAACAGAAAAAACCAGATTTAATCTGATTTTTCACTTATTATTCTTTTACTAGTAAAATATGTAACGATAAAGTAACCACCATAAATAACAACGATTAATAAGGCTGTCATGATAATCGAACTAAGGTTGGTATTGACGCTCATGCTTTCCATGATTTTACTGGCAGACATTATTCCAAATACGGAATGAATTATAGCTATTAAAAGTGGTAAGGCAAAGAATATTCCGATTTGAATAAACAATGCTTTATTTAAGTTTTTATTATCGACACCTATTTTCTTTAACATTTCGTATTTTTCTTTATTGTCGCTACTATCTGATAGTTCTTTTAAAGCTAAGATGGCAGCAGATGAAATAAGAAAGATGATTCCTAGATATAAACCAATAAAAATCATGATAGCTCTTAGTCCGGTACTGGCTGTATAAATATCTATTTTGGTATCATAAGCAGCGCCAATCGTACTTAATTTTTCGGTATATTTCATAAATTTATCATTAGCTTTTTCTTTATTTCCTTTAAAATTGGCAGCTAAATAATTTCTAGTTGTTTTGCTTAAGTTTATATCAATATTATCTGGAGCAATGACAATACCTGTATTAGATCTGTTGCCGCTCATCTGAACTAAGCCTTCTAAACATTTAGGGTATTTATTATGGTATTCCTTATTTCCTATTTGCAAAGTAACACCTTCTTTTAAGGCTTTGTTTTCATAAGGAAGCATTTGTTTATAATCAGCAATTAAAATAAATTCGTCATCTTTTAAAGTAAATGTATTATTTCCGTATAAAGTAGCTATTTTATTATAATCGGAGACTTTCATGACTGGAATATAATTATCCGCTAACAAATTAGGGTAATCTTTTAAAACTTCGTCTAGTACTGGTGTCAGGAGAGTTCCGACGTTTACTTTATCAAAACCATAGGAATAGGCTTCGGCATAATTACTAAAATTATTTAAGCTATATCCTACCTTATTTAAGGCTTCTTTAGCCGTTTCCATATCAGTTTCTGCAAATGTATAGACTAAGAGGTCGGCAGGCGTGCCATACTTAAGGTCTTTTTTTAGGGTCATATTGACTGACCAAGCTGAGGAAAAGATGGTGATTGTAAAGAACAAAAGCAAGCAAATGATACTCATTGAAAAGACGGTTGTATTTATTTTACTATTTATTTGTCTTAAGATGAAAATATTTAGGTTTTTAAGATATATTTTTTTATTATTTTGAACTAGTTTTAGGACAAAGCCAGAGATTCCAAAGAATAACAGGAACGTGCCAATGATACCAAGGATTATACTTGTGCCAAAGAGGTTTAAAGAGTCTAATCTTTGAGTAGCAAAATAATAAGCTATGCCTAAAATAACTACTGCTAATAAAAAGATAAATACCGATAGATAAAGGTTTCTAACTTTTATTTTCTCGCCTTTTTTTGAGGCGTTAAATAAATCAATTAGTTTATATTTAGAGACGGCAAAGACGTTAAATATCATAACAATTAAATAAATAATGAAATAGTAAATAATTGTTTTGACTGTTGCTATTTTAGAGAAGACAAAGGTAAATTTAGACATATCTGCTTCAAACAAATTAGCAACGACAATGCTCATAAACTGAGAGGCAATAATGCCAATGAATAAACCAGCAACTAAAGAAATCAAACCGATGAAAAAGGTTTCCATTAAAAGTATTTTGGAGACGTCTTTTTTACTCATACCTAGGGTTAAGTAAATTCCAAATTCTTTTTTGCGTCTTTTGATTAAAAAACGTGAGGCGTAAATGATAAGAAAGCCTAGAACGATGGCGACAAAGATTGATACGCCACCTAAGAATTCATTCATTAAGTCGATTATGTCTTTTTCACCTTCATTTAGTTCAAGCATGGCTTCTTGAGAGTCCATAGAGTTAAAGACATAGAAAATGGCTACACCTAAGACGAGGGTTAAGAAATAAATGGCATAGTCTTTAAAACTTTTCTTAATGTTTTTAAATGATAATTTAAAGAGCATCGTTTAGGTCTCCTCCGAGCAGAGTAACGACGTCAATTATTTTATCGAAAAATTCTTTTCTCGTGTCATTTCCTTTTACCAATTCATTAAATATTTTTCCGTCTTTAATGAAGTATATTTTAGAGCAATAACTAGCTGTATAAGCGTCATGAGTAACCATTAAAATTGTCGCTTTTAATTTCTGATTTAGTTCTTCTAATTTTTCTAGAAGCATGCGGCTACTTTTACTATCTAAGGCCCCAGTTGGTTCATCAGCTAAGATAAGTTTGGGGTTAGTAATGATAGCTCTGGCGGCGGCAACCCTTTGCTTTTCACCGCCACTCATCTGGTAGGGAAATTTATTTAAGATTTTTTCGATATTTAAAGTTTTGGCAACTTCTTGAATTTTATTTTCTATTTCTTTTGGTTTTTTTCCTTGAATAGTTAGCGCTAAAGCAATGTTTTCATAAGCTGTTAGGGTATCTAGAAGGTTAAAGTCTTGAAAGATGAATCCTAGGTCTTCTCTTCTAAATTTATTTAGCCCTTCTCCTTTTAATTCGGTAACATCTGTTCCACTTATAAAAATATGTCCACTCGTTACTTTATCGATTGTGGCAATGCAGTTAAGCAACGTCGTTTTCCCAGAACCACTGGCCCCCATAATTCCGACGAACTCGCCTTCATAAACATCAAAGGAAATATTGTTTATGGCTTTGGTTAAGTTACCACGATTGCCATAATATTTTTCGATGTTAGCAACTTTTAATATTTTTTCCATTTTTTTCACCTCATGCCTTAATTATATAGAAGTTTAGTTTTTGATACAATTCAATTTGCTTACATTAGCTTACATGTTTGTAAGAAAAAAAGACTTACTGAAGATGAGTACTGTAATATTCTTTACCTTTTTTAGTCACTTCATAAGTCTTGTCATCAATTTTTTTAATTAATTTTTGGTTTAGCAATTCGTTTAAAGCGTTTAGCCATTGTTCTTTTTCTTCTTTAGTTATTTTGGTTAAGTTTACTGTATAGCTACCTGATTTTAGAGTGTTTTTATCTAAAGTTATATTACTGTTTATTTCGGCAGCTCTTTGAAAAAGCATACTTTCTCGTTCATTTAAGTTTATATTATTTTCTAATTCTCCTAAGCTAAAGGTAAAATCTCCATCACCAATGTTTATTGTAAATTCGTTATTTTCAAATCTTTTACTTTTGGTTAAGTAACCCATGTTAATCAGTCCTTTCTATTTCTTTGGTCATTGAACCTATGGGAAAAATTATTTTAACTATTGTTCCTTCATTAAGTTTGCTTTTTATTTCAACTCCGTGGGATAGTTTTTCGCATAGTTTTTTGACAAGATATAATCCCATACCAGTTGAATTATATTTACTTCGGCCATTTTGCCCGGTAAATCCTTTATCGAATACTCTAGGAAGGTCTTTTTTATCGATGCCAATGCCATTATCTTCAAAATACAAGGTTATATTTTCTTTGCCTTTTTTGGCGTATATGGATATTTTAGGGTTTTCTTTGAGATATTTTAGACTATTGGAAATTATTTGTTTAGAGATAAATTCGAGCCATTTACTATCGGTTTTGACTTGATAGTTTAAATCAGACATATTTAAGGCAATGTTCTTTAAGATGAAGTCTGTTTTAAAATTAATTAAAACTTTGTTTATAACATCTTTAAGGTTTGTATTTTTGATAAGATAATCTTTTTCTAAATTTTGACTGCGAGCATAAAATAAGATGAGTTCAACAAAGTTATTTATTTTTTTTGTTTCTTCTTTGATGCTTTCTGAAGTCTTACTAGGATTATTTTCGGTAATTAAGTTAATGGTCGAAAGCGGTGTTTTGATTTCATGAACCCAAAGTTCCATAAATTCTTCAAATTCTTCTTCTTTATATTTATATTTATTTATTTGTTCGAGTTTATATTTTTCTGTTACTTTTAAAATTTCTTTTAAGATTTGAGCTTCGGCAAAGTGTGCTTCCGGCATAGTTTCAGTTATTAGTGATTTATTATCTAAATGCTTTAGGGTGTTTAAGGTTTCGTTATAGAAGTTTCTTTTTTGGATGAATCCGCACGAGATAAAGAGAACGCCAAATAAAACTAGAAGAAATATAACCATAACAATGGCTGGGGTAATTAGTTCAAAGGTGTTTAAGATAAAACCAATTAAAATTATAATTATTATGTAGATGAATATTAAGGCAAGTTTTTCTTTAATAAAGTCTTTAAATTTCATAAAATTATATATCCCCACCCTCTTCTGGTCTCAATGACATTTTTAAAGCCTAAGTCTTCAAGTTTTTTCCTAAGTCTTGCCATGTTGACGGTTAAGGTATTATCGTCGATAAAGGATTCTGTATTCCAAAGATAGTTCATCAGTTCTTCTCTAGTAACAACGGTTCCTCTTTTTTCTAGTAAATAAGAAAATATTTGAATTTCATTTTTGGTTAAGATGATTTCTTCATTATTATATTTAATTGTCCCTTTGGATAAGTTTATTTCCATATTTTTATATTTTAAAATATGAGTTATTTCTGGCTTGCTTCTTTTTAAGACTGCTTCGAGGTGGGCAAGTAGTATTTGCGTATTATATGGTTTAGTTATAAAGTCATCGGCTCCATAGTTCATACATAACAGTTCATCCATTTCGGCAATTCTGCTAGTGACAATAATGATAGGAACTTTTGATTTTTTTCTTATTTCTTTACACAAATGCATACCATTAATACCCGGAATGTTTATGTCCATTAAGATTAAATCGGTATCTTGTTTTAAGATGTCGTTTAAGGTGTTTTCAAAATTTTTAATTAAATAAACTTCATAACCATTATTTTGTAAAAATGTTTTAAGTTCTTCTCTGATTTTCACTTCATCTTCAACAATCAATATTTTTTCCATATTACCACCACTAGATATAAGTATATCATATTATTTATATTTTAAAATAGTTTACATATAATAATTATAGGTGATTTTATGAATAAATTTAAACTTTTTATCGATGTTTTAATTCCTGTAGTTATAAGTGGAATTGTAGGCTTTATAATTAATCCTTATATCGATTATAATTCTCTTGTTCAGCCTCCTCTATCACCACCTAGTATCGCATTTCCAATTGTCTGGACTATTTTATATATTTTAATGGGAGTTTCATATTATTTACTAAAAAATCCAGATAGAAAAGAAAAAATGATTTATTTTGTTCAGCTTGGAGTTAATGCCTTATGGTCAGTATTTTTCTTCGTTTTTCAATTTTATTTATTCTCATTTGTTTGGATTCTTTTATTAGATGTTTTAGTAATATTGATGATTATTATATTTTGCCGAAATAATAAAGTATCTGCTTATTTACAAATACCTTATTTAGTTTGGATACTTTTTGCTTCTTATTTAAATTTAGGTATTTATATTTTAAATTAAAAAAGACTTTCGTCTTTTTATTTGTTTGTAATTCTTCTTGTAACAAATATTGATACAAGAATACATATTATTCCTAAAATTATTATAGCAACAGAGCCATACAATGATGTAGATGGTACTTCAACTATTTGCGGATTATTATCTTTATTTTCATTATCTGTTACTGGAGTACATGACGGGTCTACTTCATTTTGTTTTTCACCATTTATATAAACTACCGTACATTTATCTAATTCATTAGTATAGATAGGTCCATCATATTTACTATCTCTGCTTCCTATATTACGACAAATTTCTTGCCCTTCGTCTTCAGTTACTGAACCATCATGTGTATAAGAATCACTGCAAAATCTTAAATTAACCTTATTGTCTTTAAAACTCATAAAGCCTTTTTCATCTTTTAATTTTAAATTATTTATTTTAGGATTTATATATATACTAAAATTTGGTACACCAGATCCTTTAGCATAATATCCTATAGCAAATTCACTTGATAATATAAGTGATTCCCCACCTGTTACAGTATTATATCCTTTATTTATATATATACCATAACCTGAGGTACTTGAGCCTAAATCTATACTTCCGTTAATGTTAACAGTACCACCATTTATATATATTGCATTTTCTTTACCTGTAACTTCAAAAACGTCGACGCCTTGATTGTTACCACTTATTATATTAACGGTACCACCGTCATTAACTTGTATACCATTTTGATTACTTGAAATATTTTTATATGTATCTCCTACATTGGCAATGCCACTATTATTGACTACAATGCCATCTTTTCCTGCATTAATGTCAATGGCAGTTAGGTCGGCAATTCCACCGTTTATTTCTACACCTGTTCCACCTGTATATGTCCAGTACCCATTATTTATTTCAATCTCTCCACCATATATACTTGGTGTGTTTGATGAAGAAAACGTTTTAATATTTCCACCATTTAATTGTAAAACTACTTTCCCTGCATATAAGTTGCATCCATCTACAGTCACTGTTCCACCATTTACCACAAGTGCCATTCCTTGACCCGCAACTACTGTATCAGGGTTATCATACTTATCATATTTACCATTCCATCCAGAGTATAAACTAATGTCATCAAGTTCTACATTGCCACTGTTTACAGTAATAAGTGCTTGGTCGCCTCGTATGGAAATGTTACGAAAACTACTTATATGCACATCTTTATCTATTACAAGTGGCTCGGTTACTTCAATATCATTTGATAATGTAATATATCCACCTGCTGCAATAGCTTCTCTAAGACTTTGTTCATCAGAAACTTCTACTGCCTTGGCATTAATATTCGGAATAATCATTCCTAAAACAAATAAACTTATAAATATTACTTTTTTCATAGACTCTCCCTACCCTCTATACTTATTATATCATACTTTAATAAATTTTTACTGTTATGTTTTTTATAATTTTTTTAAATAAAAAAAAGCAATATTGTTGTTCTTGCTAATTAATTAATTTTTGAAGATTTTTAATAAATGATTTACTTTTTAAATAAAGTCCAGTGTATCTGGTATAATAATCATCTAAAAACATATTTATTTCATTTTTAGACTCTGTGCTTATATCCAATTTAGTTATTTTAGATATATCTACGTAATAAAACATTCTAATTAATTTAATGGTTTTACTAGATACTCTTTTTTCATTTGTGAAACATTTGTTACAAACGTATCCACCTCTATAACTTGAAAGGGTTGTAATTCCAGTCTTTCTTCCGCATATGGCACATTTATCTAAAACAGGCATGACACCTAAAAAATCTAGATATTTAAGTTCTAAAATATTCATAATTACTAGTGGGTCAAAGCCATCGTTCATTTTAATTAGGCTTTGAATTAAGAGTTCAAATACTCTTTTATCGTTATTTTGTTTAATTACTCCTTCACTTAGTTCTAAAAGATATGCGGCGTAACTTATTTTAGTAATATCTTTTTTTAAGTTTTTAAATGAGTTTATGATACTTACTTCTTTTAGAGTAGATAATTTATTTTCTTTATAATAAATAATAAATTTACCATAGGTTAATTTGGATGTGACACTTCTGAAAGGACTTTTTAGGCTTCTAGCCCCTTTAGCCATGATACCGATTAGTCCATGTTCTTTAGTGATTACGTTGATTATTTTACTTGTTTCACTATAATTAGTTTCGCTTGTAACTATTCCTTCAACTTCTTCTAAATGCATAACTACCCTCTTTTTTCAATTTCTTTAAATTTTAAATAATAATCAATTTTTCCAGTTATTCTAAATAAATTCCAAAGTTCTTTTTTGGTCATAAGTTTTCACCTCAATATTATAATGGTAATATTATTATTTTTTTATACAATTTAATAATAACACTTTTAAAAAAAATAACCAAGTGGTTATTTTTTATTCAGTAAAATCATTAAATTTAAATTCGTTTAGGTATTTTTCACGGTCTCGCCATTTTTCAATGGTTTTAACATATAATTCAAGATAAACTTTAGCGTCTAGGATTTGTTCTAAATCTTTACGGGCTTCGGTTCCGATTTTTTTAAGCATTTGACCTTGCTTTCCAATAATTATTTTTTTAAGAGAATCGCGGTCAACAATGATATCAACATTTATTATTCTATTGTCTTTATCTTTGACAAATTTAGTGGTTACGCAAGTTACAGAATATGGAATTTCGTCTGATGTTAGGCGTAATATTTTTTCTCTGACTATTTCAGAAGCCATAAATTCAAGACTTCTATTGGTTACGGTATTATTATCAAAGAATTTAACACTTTCTGGAAGATATTTTTTTATTACTTTGATAAGTTCAGTTATATTTTTATTTTTGAGTGCGGATACAGGGACGATATCTGACCAGTTATACAGTTCTTTATATTCTAAGATTTTATTGAATATTTCATCTTTAGACAGCCCATCTATTTTATTGATTACTAAGATTACTGGTTTACCCACGTTTTTTAATTTTTCGATGATATATTTATCACCACCACCAAGACCAGCTTTGGCATCGACTAAAAAACAGACAACGTCAACATCATCAATGCTATAATAGGCTCCCCTATTTAATATTTGTCCAAGTTTATGGTTTGGTTTATGAATTCCTGGTGTATCGACAAAAATAATTTGGGTATCATCTTCGTTGTATATTCCTTGGATTAAGTTTCTAGTTGTTTGGGGTTTATTAGAGGTGATAGCTAGTTTTTGACCGATTATTTGGTTTAATAAGGTAGATTTACCAACATTTGGTCTTCCAGTTAAGCTTACAAATCCACTTTTCATTTAAAAACCTCCTAGTAGTAAAAGTATTTTTGGAACGAATATTATTATCGCAATTATGATAGCCGTAAAGCCAAAAATTAAGACGGCAGCAGCGGCTGTATCTTTGGCTATTTTAGCTAAAGGGTGAACTTTATCGGTTATAAGGTCAATTGTTGCTTCAATACTGGTATTGATAAGTTCTGTAGCAATAACTAAACCAATAATTAGAAATAAGATAAGCCATTCGGTTATTGATATTTTAAAGAATATTCCAGCGGCGATGGCAAAAACCATGGCAACTGTATGAAAGATAATATTTTGTTCATATTTAAAAGCATATTTTAAGCCATCTAAGGCATAATTAAAGCTTTTAATAAAGCGTTTTATACCGTGTTTTTTTAATTTATCGCGTGAGACCGTATCCACTTAAAATCTCCTCCTGTTTGGCAAACATTACCTCTTCATCTTCCTTTTTAATGTGGTCATAACCTAAAAGGTGTAGAAGTCCATGTATAGTTAAAAAGGCCATTTCTCTTTTTTCACTATGTCCATAGTCTTTGGCTTGAGAATGAATTTTATCGACTGATATATAGATATCACCAAGAACTCTACCAAATTCAAAGGTGGGGTTTTCTCCTTCTTCTAAGGCAAAACTGATAACGTCTGTTGGACGGTCAATGCCACGATATTGTTTATTGATTTCTCTTATTTTTTCATTATCGACAAAAATTATATTAAATTCAACATTTTTTAGGTCTAAGGCTTTTAAGGCGTAATCAATAAATTTTTTTTCTTCGGCAATGTCGATATTTTCTTCTGTTTCGTTAAATATTTCAAAGTTATTCATGTTACACTCCTAGTTCTATAAGGTTAAGCATATACATTGCACCTAACACAATTACTATAATTACTATTATATTATAAAATATAGGTTTTTTCAATAAATTTGGTAAATGACTTTTGATATTATCGAGGGATTTGAAGATGGCAAAACCGATTAGGCCACCGATGATATTTAAGATAATATCGTCGATATCAAAAACTCTACCAATTAAAAGCTGAGTTATTTCGATAGATACAGAGGCGATTAAAATCATGAAAAAGGCCGATTTGAATTTCTTAAGTCTTAAGAAATAGCCGACAAAGAATCCATAAGGAGCAAAAAGGACGATATTTCCAAGAACATTTTTGATAAAAAGCCGACTACCAAAATCATATCTAAACATTTCTTTAAACGGAATAAAATTGGAGGTTGACCAGTTAACATCTTGGAATGTGACAACGTAGAATAAACATAAGACATAGATTATAAAGGCAAGTGAAAGCAATTCTTTATAAAAAATAAATGGCTCTTTGTTTTTGAAAATATAAACCAAGCGCAGACTAATAACGATAACTGAACTTATTAAAATGGTTGGCCATACTTCACCAAGTATTTGAATAATCTGATCTCTTATCATTTTTATCACCCAATTTCTGCATAATCAGTAATGTCTTCATAAACGGCAAAAAACATTTCTACTTCTACTATACTCTCTTTGACAGTACTTTTCAAATATTTATGTCTAATTATGTATTCTCCGGGTTTTAATTTATCTTGAATTTTTTTTACAGAAAGTTTTTGGGCTTTTTCTAAGGCTTCATCAAATGTTAAAATTTCGCTTTTTATTTTGGTCTGTCTCTGGGTAGATTTGACTAGTTTTATAGGAAGTAAAGGATGAGAGATGATTTCTTTTTCAGTTTCTTTTTTGGTTTGATATTTTTTTAAAGTTAATTCAAGGTCATGATTTAAAAATTTTATTTTATAAATATTTTGAGTTTTTCCGGTTTCTTTTTCTTCGTAATAGGCAAATGGATAAGAGGTTTTAGTAACGTACCAAACTTCTGCATACGCTTTGCCTTCAGCTCTTACTTTACCGGTTACTTTGTTATTGAATACAAGTTCACCACTGACAATGACATCACCTTTGGTTACATAATCATCCATATCTTTGACAATATCCCCTTTAGAGGCAAAGACTTTTTTTAAAACTCCAGATTTTCCAGCAATAATGTTTCTCGGATTATTATTGTTTTCTAATTTGTTTATTTTTCTTTCTTCAACTTTGACAATATATTTGGTTCCTACTTTTTCGATTTCTAACCATTCTAATTTATCAGGATATTTATTTAAAATTTTTTCTTTTATTTTTTCTATGGCATCAAATGATTTGCTTAAGGAATATTTCTTTAAACCGTAATTTTCTAATTCCGTTTTTAATAGATTTCTGATATCCTTATTTGAATGTATTACTTCAATATCAAAGATAACATGGGTAAAAAAGATAAATATGATAAAAAAGAGGATAATTATGATTATTAAATGTCGATTTATTTTTATTTTTTGTTTTATTTTTAGAATGCCATAGACACCATTTTCAGTGATTTGGTAGATACTTTTGATTTTTTGAATCTGCTCTAAGTCTTTTTTATAGACGATTATAGATGCTTTATTTTCATTTTGGTATTTAAGTGAGAGAATTTCTATTTTTTTGTTTACGAGTCTTTTGATAAATCGGCTAACGTTCCGTCCTTCTATTTCAAGGGATATTTTACTTCTTAGCAGTTCAATCATTTAAACTCCACGGCTTCTATTTCACCACTTATAAGTACTTCATCATGTAGTAGTTTTGAAATTATTAGGTTTTGGCCTTTGACGGTTATTATGCCGTTATCATATTCAATTATAATGCGTTTATCGTCAAAGTGGTCAATTGTTTGATAATTAACAATGTCAACTTTGCCAGTTACAATATTGATGCGGAATTCGTTTTCCGATATATAGTTGCGCAGGTTTTTAAGCATTCTCGTATCACCTATATTAATTTTATTTAAATTAGCTAGTTATTATGAAAAAAACAGGACTTTTTGCCGAGTCCTGTTACTTTTTGTCTTTAAACATTTCTTCAATTGTCGTACCAAGTGTAGCTAGATTTTGTAGGTCTGATGGAACAATTATTTTAGTGGCTTGACCATCAGCTACTTTGCCTAAAGCTTCAAAACTTTTTAAAGTTAATACAGATTTATCGGCTCCGGCATCTTTTAACATTTTAATGGCATCAGCTTCAGCTTCGTTTAATTTGCGAATGGCTTCAGCTTCACCTTCGGCTTTTTTAATTTGAGCCTCTTTAGCAGCTTCGGCTTTAAGAATCGTGCTTTCTTTTTCGCCTTCAGCAATTAAAATACTAGATTTCTTTTCACCTTCAGCTTGAAGAATCTTTTCTCTTCTTTCACGTTCGGCGCGCATTTGTTTTTCCATAGCGTCTTGAATGTCTTTAGGTGGTAAAATGTTTTTAACTTCTACACGATTGATTTTAATTCCCCATGGGTTTGTAGCTTCATCTAAGATTGAACGCATTTTAGAGTTGATTATATCTCTAGATGTAAGTGTTTGATCGAGTTCAAGGTCACCAATTAAGTTTCTAAGTGTGGTGGCAGTTAAATTTTCAATTGCGTTTATCGGATTTTCTACTCCATAAGTATACATTTTGGGATCAGTTATTTGATAATAGACAACTGTATCTATTTGCATAGTTACGTTATCTTTTGTAATAACTGGTTGAGGTGGAAAATCTTTAACTTTTTCTTTTAAACTAACTCTAGATGAAATACGATCAATGAATGGCATTTTAAAATGCAGTCCATTATTCCAAGTTGTATAATATGATCCTAATCTTTCAATAACATAACACTCTGATTGAGAAACAATTTTAACATTTGGCAAAACAATGACAAAAACTAAAACTAAAAGTATTATTAGGAAAGCCATTACTCTTCCTCCTTTACCCTCTCTACTTTAAGTTTGACACCATTTAATTCAGTTACTCTGATTAAACTGTCTTTAGGTATTTGATGGTTAGCTTCGGCGGTCCATCTTTTACCGTCAATTTTAACTTCGCCGGTTTTATTTTTGGTTATTTTTTCGGTCACAATTCCAGTCATACCAATTACCCGGTCAGCATTGGTTTTAGGATGCTTTTTATTGAATTTTTTAGCTAATATGGGCTTGGTGGTTATTAGCAATATAACTCCTACGACAACAAATACGGCAAATTGAATTACATAATTATCCGTGAGTAATGATACTCCGATAGCACATATACCACTAATTACAAACCAAATAGTCGTTAGATTAACTGACATTGCTTCAATTAATGCGAGTAAAACGACAATTATTAACCAAACTACCCATTGTGACATGTCTATCCCCTCCTCTGCTATATATTATAGCATATGATTACTATTAATTACAATAAAAAACATCTTCCGATGTTTTTTATCTATGACGTCCTTTATGCTTATCTTCTACTTCTTCTTGCTCTTCTTGTTGTTTCCTTAAAGCAGCCATATATTGAAGTGGATTTTGATATTCGTTTGTATTTCCATTCATAATGTTAACTAGTTCATCAGCTATATTTGACGCATTTTGATCAGAGGTAACCACTGGTGTTGGAGTAACTGCCGGTTCATCATTATCAAAAACAGGCATATTTGTTTCTTCTGATGGAACTTCAGGGATAGTGTTTACTATATTTTCTTCTGTAGCAACCGGTTCACTTGGTACTTCTGGAGTTTCCCATGAAGCTTCAACAGGTTCATTAACGTTACCAGCAAATTCTACCGGCTTTACAACTGTTACGTCTTCTGTAGCAACTGGTTCACTTGGTACTTCTGGAGTTTCCCATGAAGCTTCAACAGGTTCATTAACGTTACCAGCAAATTCTACCGGCTTTACAACTGTTACGTCTTCTGTAGCAACTGGTTCACTTGGTACTTCTGAAGTTTCCCGTGAAGCTTCAACCGGTTCATTAACGTTACCAGCAAATTCTACCGGCTTTACAACTGTTACGTCTTCTGTAGCAACCGGCTCACTTGGTACTTCTGGAGTGTCAGGCTTGTTTGCATGGCTTATATTACTTATTTCAGCTGCGGCATTATCTATTTCACGAAATTTTTCATTTGCCTGATTAAATACAGATTGATAATTAGAAACTTTATTACGCAACTCTTCTATTTGTTTAGACAATTCCTCCAATTCAGTTTTGCGGTTTTGAAGTTCACTTAAAAGTTTCTTGATTTTATCATCTTTATTCTGGATTGTTTTGTCTCTTTTTGCAATTATGTCATCTTTCTCAGCAATTTCTCGATCTTTTTGTGCTATTGTTTCATCAGCTTGTTCTTTTTTCTTAGTCATTGATGATAATTTGTTTTTTGTTTCTTTTAATTCATATTTAAGCTTTTGATTATTTTTTGTTGCCTCAAATTCTTCTTTAGACAATAGTGATGGCAATTTAACTTTACCTGCTGCTCTTTGACGAACAAATTCATCAAAATATTCTTCATAGTTTTGAAAGTCTTTTAAATCTTTTAAATCTTTATTTGGAAGTACGACTTCTTCTGCTACGACTTGATGTGTATTTGTATGACGTCTTTGTGGTTGAATTACTACACTAGGTGAATTATTTACTGATACTGGTTCAACAGTTGATACTGTTTCAGTTGGTGATACTTCTGCTGGGTTAGATGCAACTTCTTCTGCTACAACTTGCTGTAAATTATTTTGTTTAGCAATCATATCGGCAAGGTTATCAATTTCTTCCCATGCTTTACTTATTACGGGAATATCATCAGGCTGCATATCTTTTTGACTATAATCATCTAGTGAAGCAATTATCGTATCTAAACTTTTTTTGTTTTCATCACCAATTAGTGGATTAGCCTTTAATTCTTGAGCTTTTTTGATATACTCTACTATCTTAGCTTTGAGTTTAGCTAAAACTACTTCTTCTTCATTTTGCAAAGCTTTGCATGACATTCTATATTTCATATAAAGAACCGGATGTGGTACAGCATAAAATTTACGTTTTCCATAATTAATTGCAAATTTATTTACTTTTAAATCATTAATCTGTTTATCAAGTTTTTTGATTTGTTCATCTGTTTTTTCAATTTCTTCTTTTATTGATTCTGAATGATGTAAATTATAATCAGCTTCTTTGCTTGCTTTTTTAGTACGTGCTTTTTTTCTCTCGGTTGTTAAGTCCTTTAATTTTCTTTCAATTTCTTCAACTGTTGATTTATAATCAAATTTAACTGCGTTCTTTTTAACTATACGGGTTCGAAGCTTGCGGATTTTTTCGAGCATTTCTTTGCCCACTTTGATTGGATTATTACCTCTTTCAGTTGCTGTTACGTTTTGGTCTAAGTTTAAAGGTGCTGGTCCTTCATAGGCACCTGAAGAACGTCCTTCTTCAGCAGCCTTTTTTATTTCATCGGGAGTTAAACCTGTTTTAGTTTGTAATTCCTCTGGAGATAAATTTCTTGTTTCTTCGTTATTCATATATTATCACTCCTCATTCCTTATAATATCACGCATAACATCTTTGACTTCTGACCATTCTTTAGGTGGAATTGCTTCAAGTTCGTATCCATCTTCTGTTTCGGTAATAATTGACGCATGTACTGTTTCCATATCTTGTTCATCCACTTCATTAAAAGTATATAAAATATAATTTTTGCCAGTTTCCTCAAGGGCGAAACACAAAAGTACCTCGGCTTCGGCGATTTCACCATTGGCTTTTTTTACTTTGATCTTTTGTAGACTTTCAACTTTTGCCACTTAAGACCCCTCCATTCTATTTTTAATTATATCATAGCAGTTTTTTTTTGACAACAATTTTAAATAAAAGTATTAGAAGTTTTTGACGAATTTTATCATTATTTGACGTTTTCGTGATGAGTGATTGATTCAACTTGAATTAAACAACTTGAATCTGGAGACTTTATTTTATCTCCTTGCTTATGGCCTCTTAATAATTTGGCTATATCACTATTTAATTTTACGTTTAAAACGTTTTGTACATCTTTAGTTAAGCCAATTCCCAATTTCATTTTTTTGGGAATTAGGGCAAAAGGTTTATTATCAAATGGAACTTTATTAAAAATAAGAACATCGACTATATCACCTTTAGTTATTATATCTTTTGGCATTTTAATACGTGCTGTTATCTTTAATCACCTCTTTCACTATTTCAAAATTTTCTGGTTTTTCAATGCTTCCTTCACTAATGAAATCTTCGCCAGAAATAAATTTTAGAATGATTTTCCAATTTTCGTCAATGAAGTAATGACCATCATATGGGTATTTTTTCTGCCAAGATAAGATATGAAATTCTTTTAAAGTGCTTTTGATTATTTTAAAATCTTTGGAAGATAATTTTTTACCGTATATTTTCACTTTACCTGCTTTGGAATTTAAATATTCATCTATTTTAATATCTTTAGTGGTTAGATAATATATTCTTTCGGCATTTTCGGTAAAATTATCTTCTATAAAAATAATTGTATGAATTTCATCGTATAATTTTACACGCATATGTTTACTTCCCTTCTACAATTAGATTATACCAAAAAAAGAACATTTTTGCTTTATTTTTTGTTCTTTTTTGCTTCTTTAATTAAATTATCGAATAATATTTGATATTCATCTTCTAGTTCAGGATGGAACTGCATGCCAATTAAAAAGTGCGATTTATCTAAAGATTCAATAGCTTCTATTGTTTCGTCTGGGCTATAGGCAACGGGTTTAAAATATTTAGAATTTTTTAAAATATTATTTTTTACAGAGTAATCGTGCAGGGAGGGAACGTTTAATTTTTCTTTTTTTAAAAGGCTATATAACCGGCTTTTTGAATCTATTGTTATTTCATGTTTTGATTTGGATATTTGGCTTAAGTAAAATGGATTTAAATTATTATGCCCTACTTTCTTATCTAAAAAGTATTTTTCGTCTTCTGATTTAAAGTTATCAGATATGTTTTTTATTGTTTGGCCATATGTTTGAGTGGCCCATTCATAAGCGACTAAGGTCTGCATGCCAAGGCAGATGGCCAATGTAGGAATTTTATTTTCTATAAGATAATTTACAATGTTTAATTGATAACTATCAATATTGGAACCACCTTCAAAGACAAGACCATCGCATAATTGTAATGATTCTTGGTTAAACTTACCGTCTGGATAGACAAGTCCGATTGGAATTCCCCCACTTTGAATAATTCTTTTAGAATAGTTATCGACAAATGTAGTATAATTTTTAAATGGGCGGTCATATTCTTTGTAGTGAGCTGATACTAAGCCAATTACTGGTTTATTCATAATTTTACCTCCTTATATTAATGTTATTCTTCTGATTTAATTTTAACATTTTTTTCATTTTTGTTAAAGGAATGGTTTTAAACAATAGATTTTTTGACAATTATATTTTATAATATTTTTATGAGTCTTAAGACTTAATGGACGGAGGATGCAGATTATGAAGAAAGAAATTTTTAAGGGCGCTGGCACAGCTATTGCTACTCCTTTTGATGCAAACGGGGTTAATTATAAAGCATATAATAGGTTGCTAGAATATCAACTACAAAGTGATATCGATGCGATTATCGTTTGCGGAACAACAGGTGAAGCGTCAACAATGGATATAAATGAAAAGAAAAAACTAATCGAACATACTATTGATATTGTCGATGGCCGAACAAAAGTGATTGCCGGAACTGGAGGTAATAATACGAAAGAAGTTATCGAAATGTCAAAATTCGCTAGTAATGTTTGGGCAGATGGTATTTTAGTTGTAACTCCTTATTATAATAAGGCTACACAAAATGGACTTGTTGAGCATTATAAAATGGTAGCTGATAATGTAAATTGTCCGGTTATCGTTTACAATGTTCCAAGCAGGACCGGACTTAATATTACGCCAGAGACTTGTAAGAGACTTGCTGAGATTCCAAATATAAATGCAATTAAAGAAGCTAGTGGAAATATTTCCCAGGTAGCTAAAATTGCGGCTTTATGTGGCAATGATTTAAATATTTATTCAGGAAATGACGATCAAATAATTCCAATTTTATCTTTAGGAGGCAAAGGGGTTATTTCGGTTTTAAGTAATGTTATGCCAGCTTATACTCATCAAATGGTTATGGAGTATTTAAGTGGAAATATAGAGAGTGCAAGAAGAAGGCAATTAGAGGTGTTAGATTTAACGGAAGCTTTATTTTCCGAGGTTAACCCAATTCCTGTAAAGGAAGCTTTAAATCAAATGGGATTTGACTTTGGAAGTCCAAGGATGCCACTTACACCAATGGATGAAGAAAAAGCTAAGGTTTTAAGAAAAAGTTTACAAAGGCATAAGTTAATATAAAAAATATTGGAGTTTCCAATATTTTTTTAGTCTAATGTTATTAGTTCATAATCTCGAGAACCAACACCTAATTCAGCAGCCGCTTCAACAGTGTGAACACCATGAAGTGACTCGATTCTCTTAATTAATTTATCTTTTCCTGGGTCGGTACTGTTATAAACTAAGTCTAAACAAGCTTGGTCAACGGCTACAGGATCTAGGCTAGCTAAAATACCTATGTCTTGCATACAAGGTGCAGAAGCGTTTCCATCACAGTCACAATCAACTGAGATATTTTTCATAACGTTGATAAACGCCATATTGCCTTTAAAATGATTAACAACACTTGAAGCAGCATCAGCCATTGCTTCTAAGAAGCGGTCTTGCTCTGGAAGGTTATTAAACAATTCTTTTTGGTCATTTACTTTGCCGGCTGTATGAATTAGAGTTTTACCAGCAGATGAGGCGCAACCTATTGAAAGTTGTTTTAATGCTCCACCATAGCCACCCATAGCGTGTCCTTTGAAATGTGATAAAACTAACATGGAGTCGTAGTTAGCTAAATTTTTACCAACATAGTTTTTCTTTAATACTTTGCCGTTTGGAATGTCTAATTCTAAATCTGGTCCTTCAGCATCCATTAAATCAAATGGGAAGTATTTATCCCATTCATGGTCTTTGATTAGTTTTTTATGTTTTTCAGTAGAGTTTCTCGCACCAGCGTAAGCTGTATTACATTCTACTACTGTACCATTTACATGGTTAATAACCTCTTTAACAAATTCTGGTCTTAAATAATTTTGATTACCGGCTTCTCCTGAGTGCATCTTGACAGCTACTTTGCCTGGTAATTTTTTACCTAAGGCTTCATATGCTTTAATGATATTTTCAGGAGTTATTTCTTTGATAAAATATACTTTTGATTTACTCATATTTTCACCTTCCTACATGTATTATTTTACCACCTAGAGCTGACTTTATGTCAAGCTTTTTATTATTTATAATTTAAAAGTGCGAAGTTTTAGCAATTTACTTCACACTTTTATTTTTGATTTTTAATCTATCCAATTTAGAATAAACGTCATATAGGGCAACACTAGCGGCAGTAGAAACGTTTAGGGAATTAGCCATACCTAAAAGTGGAAGATGGATACAAACATCAGATAGGTTTAATAATTCTTTAGAAACACCATCGTACTCTCTTCCTAAGATTAAACAAACAGGTGATTTTGGATTAAAATTTCTATAATCTATACTATCATTTGTAACTTCCACTGCTACTATTTGAACGCCTTTTTGTTTTAATTTTGAAACTACTTCTTTAGCGTCTTCCACATATTCATAAGGTACCCACTTTTCAGCTCCTCTTGAACTGGATTTAATTTTTCTGTTTGGCATGTGAATAGTATTTCCACAAATAAATACTTTTTTAACAAGTAATGAGTCTGCAAGTCTTAAAATTGTTCCAATATTATGGGCACATTTTAGACTGTCTAATATTATATAGATATCATTCCTTGGTATTTTCTTAAACTCTTCTCTCATTATTTTTTTCTCTCTGAGTTCTTCTTTACTTAGCTGGTAAGACATTAAAACACCTTCTTTTTTACATAGTTATTTTAAAAATATTACTTTTTATATCAATAATATTATCAATATTTATTTTATTATTAGATTCATCTGTAATTATTTTATTTATTTCATCTATTTTCTTTATCTTTATATTTATGGTTTGATATGTGCCACCGCTTTTTTTTTGGTCTTTGATGAAGTAAGTAATTATTACTTGAGGTTTTGATTTAATGTTTTCTTGGATAATGTTCAGTTTATAGTTTAATATGGATTTTAATCCTTCATCTAGTTCTATTTGTTTATCTGTAATTCTCGCGGTTTCTTTAATTTTTTCAGCGTAACCGGTTAAAGCAGAGAACGGAGCAAACTGGGCAGCCCGGTTTTCTAAAGTCATTCTGGGATGATTTTTAGATGTATGATGATGAAGGTTTATGATATCTTTGTATTTATTCATGATGACCACCTATTTGTCTATTTCTTTCAATCATAGTTCCACCTTCTTCTAAGTTCATGCCTCTTAAAATCGAATTTTTACCAAATTTCTGTTTGATATTTAACATAACGTTTTGAAGTTTGCGTTCATTTTGTTCATCTTTTAATTCTAAATTTAATTCATTATTTTGATCTTTTAAGCTTGAAAAGAGATTAAACTGTTTATAGTTTTCTTTTGTGTTTTCTACTTTTTCACTACTTACGTTTACTGCACAGATATTTAGTCTTTTGACAAGCATATTTTTATTTACGATTTTATCATAAAGTTTTATAGAGGCATCCATGATTATTTTAGCTGATGAGGTTTTATGATCTAAAGTAATAGTTCCATGGGAATGTTTAGGTATTTTCCTTCCGTAATAGTCTATTTCATAATTACTTGTGTTTTGGCTTTTTATGTCATAACCTAAGGTAAGAGTTAGTTTGTCTGTAACTAATTTTTTAGAAACTAAATTTAAAGAGAGATTCTCAGCCATTTCTCTAATGATAAGTTTGGTTTGATTATAATCATACGGATACTGAAGGACTTGTCCTATACTTAGACTTTGAGATGATGGTTTATAGTTTTTGATATCTTTTAAGGTACATGGTTCATATCCCCAGGCGTGGTCGATTAAAAGCTCCGCGTTGACGCCAAATAATTTATATAAAAGTTCTTCGTTTTGGACTGAGCAAAGGGCAATATCACCCATAGTATAGATTTTATATTTTTCAAGTTTCTCGGCAATTCCTTTACCTACTCTCCAAATATCGGTTATTGGTTTATGATTCCACATTTTATAACGATAGTCCATTTCATTTAGGGCAGCAATTCTAACTCCATATTCATCAGCTTCTTCGTGTTTAGCTAAAACGTCCATGGCAACTTTAGCTAGAAAAAGATTGGTTCCAATGCCGCCTGTCGCAGTTATACCAGTATTATCATAGACGTCTTTTATCATTTTTGTTACCAGTTTTTTGGGAGTTAAATTATAATATTTTAAATAATTGGTTAAATCAAAGAAGGCTTCATCGATGGAATAGACGTAGATATCTTCGCTTGAGATGTATTTTAAATAAGTATTATAAATTTTGGCAGAGATGTTTAGGTAATCTTTCATATGAGGAGGGGCTATAATAAATTCAAGTTCTTTAGTTTTGTCTTCAAGTTCTTCTTCGTTAAACGATTTACCTTTAAACGGTTTATAATTATTATTTTTCTTCCTTTGGTTATTTATTTCTTTTACTTTGCTTATTACTTCAAACAGTCTGGCTCTTCCAGGAATGCCATACTTTTTTAAGGAAGGACTGACAGCCAAACAAATTGTTTTTTCAGTTCTGGATTTATCGGCAACGACCAAATTGGTTTTTAGTGGGTCAAGTTTTCTTTTAACACATTCTACGGAAGCGTAAAAGCTTTTTAAGTCGATGCAGGCATAAACTTTTTCCATTTTTCTTCACCAATTTAATTTTACCACGAACAAATGTTTTGGTAAAGCTTTTTTACTTGGAAAATTTTTCCAAAAAAAATTAACTGAATATTTAATTTTCAAGGACTTATTCTTGCAGAAATAGTTCAGCTTCTTTTCTTATTGAGCAGGCTTTTTTAATAGCAAGGGCAGCAGCTTTTACAAGAATTTTATTGACTTCCCTAGCATTTTCAGGACATTTGTCTATACATCTCATACAAGAGATACATTTTTTAGGGTCGGCTTTAAAGTTTACAGGGTCAATGGCCTCAACTGGGCAGATTTTTGCACAAATACTGCATTTAATGCATTTTTCGTTTGGTTTTGGAACTAAAGGGATTTTAGATGTTTTTTTATAAGGCCTGTTTCCAGGTATTTTAGCAATTTTATCTTGGTTTTTAGTTAAAATGTCTTTAGCAAACTCGGCAAGAATTTTTTCATCTTTTGCGTCTGGTCTACCAGATGCATATTTAGGAATTATCGAATGTCTAGCAACGGCAGATATTCCGGCGATGATTTTAAAGCCAGCATCTTTAGCAGCATCCTCCATCTCGGCCAAAGTATCTTCATAAGCCCGGTTCCCATAAACGCAGACGATAATTGCTTTGGCATTATTTCCATTAATTTGTTTAAGTCTTTCGATAGCTACTTGAGGCGCTCTTCCACCATATGAGGGCATAGCAATTATAGTTAAATCGTCTTGGATAATTGTTTGATTTTTAAAATTTAATTTAGGATTACATAAATCTATTTTTGTTATATCATCACTTAGATTTTTGGCGATAATACTAGCAACTTCTTCGGTCCTGCCAGTAGGACTAAATACTATTTTCTTTACTTTCATGTTGTACCTCTATTATTTTAATTATAACAAAAAAGGATAGTTTATTCTACCCTACTTTGTTTATGAGCTGCTTTCCAAGCTTTAATTTTTTCTAAACGTTCCTTAAATCTGATTTCGTTACCTTTAGTTCCTGGTTTATAATATGTTTTGCCAATTAATGATGGTGGAAGACAGTCCATGGTTGTAAGTTTGGCTTCAGTATCATGGGCATATTGGTAACCTTTGCCATAACCTAAGTCTTTCATCAGTTTAGTTGGAGCGTTTCTAATAACTAAAGGAACAGGTTCAACTGATGTCTTTCGAGCATCTTTACTTGCAAGCATATAGGCAACATCGCAAGCATTTGATTTTGGAGCAAGGGACATATAGATGACAGCTTCAGCTAAGTGAACGTTGCATTCTGGCATACCAATAAAATGACAAGCTTGGTAAACATTGATGGCAACGTTTAGAGCGTTTGTATCGGCAAGGCCAATATCTTCTGCGGCAAACCGGGTTATTCTTCTAGCAATATATAATGGGTCTTCGCCAGCTTCAAGCATTCTAGAAAGCCAGTAGACGGCAGCATCTGGGTCAGAGTTACGCATAGATTTGTGAAGAGCAGAAATGATGTTATAGTGTTCTTCACCGTTTTTATCGTATAAAAGTGTTTTTTTAGATATGCAGTCTTCAATTAAGTCTTTGGTTATCTTAATTACGCCATCTTTTTCTTCAGCATTTGTAACAATCATATCTAAAGTTGTTAAGGCACTTCTCGCATCTCCACTAGCAAATTCGGCAATTATTTTTAAATTTTCTTCGGAGATTTCTACTTTTTGGTTTCCAAAGCCTCTTTCGTCAGTAATTGCCCTTTTTAGTAAGGTTAAAAGGTCAGAAATAGACAATTCTTTTAAAACAAATACTCGGCAACGCGATAAAAGAGCGGAATTGATTTCGAATGACGGATTTTCAGTAGTTGCTCCAATTAAGATGATTGAGCCTTTTTCGACATACGGAAGAAAGGCATCTTGCTGGGCTTTATTAAACCGGTGAATTTCATCGACAAAGACAATGGTTTTGACACCTAATTTTTTGTTTTCATCAGCTTCTTCCATGACTTTTTTGATTTCTTTAATGC
Source organism: uncultured Bacilli bacterium (assembly GCA_944358545.1). Lineage (GTDB taxonomy): Bacteria > Bacillota_I > Bacilli_A > RF39 > UBA660 > Coprosoma. The sequence goes on from CALVRJ010000003.1 coordinate 41,371, forward strand.
CAGAGGTAACGGCTGAAAAGTTGATAAATTTGGATTTGGTTTCATGGGCGATAATCCGAGCTAAAGTTGTTTTACCAACGCCTGGGGGACCCCAGAAAATCATCGAAGATATATTATCGGTTTCAATCATTTTTCTTAGAAGTTTACCTTCGCCGATTAAATGCGTTTGACCAGCAAATTCACTGAGGTCTTTTGGACGCATACGAGAAGCTAGTGGTTCGGAGTTTACGGCAAATAACGATTCTTGCATATTTATTCCTTCTTTCTAATTATTATCTATTTTTCGAGCTATTTCTTCGGTTATTTTTCTTGGACCACGAATAGCTTTGATTCCAAGATTATTTAAGGCTTGAAAGCTTATTTTACCCGGCTCATATTTTTTTAAGAGTTTTAAATGCATAATGTGTTTCATTGAAACGTTTTCATCTTGATATGCATATGGAATGTTTACTTCGGTTACTTCACATTTATAAAGAACAGATGAGTAAGGACTGCCAACATATAAGTAAACTATATCTTTCACGTGAACACTGCTAGATTGTTTCCAATTAATTGTTTTATCATGCTCAAAGTGAGTAATTATGTCATAATATTTAGGATTAGCCGGAACTATCCAATAATCTTTAGAGTTTACAAGGTTATAGGAAATGTCAATCAGTTTTTGAATTTTTTCATCTTCTAAGGTACCATCTAAAATAATACTAACCCAGTTTTGTTTGTTTAAATGGTAGGCAGGATATATTCCTTTGTGCTTTAAATATTTTGAAGTGTCATTATCTAATTTAAGGTCGATTATTTCACAGTTTCCTTCGCCTTTGGTAATTTTACTTTTATCTATACATACTACGAGGCCAAACCATTTACCATATTGATTTTTAAAAGCGGCATTGTTTTTCGCGTTTTCCCATAAAAATAATGGTTTTGTCTGATATTTTTTGATGATATATTCTGTTATTCTATTGGTCTGGTCATAAACAAAGTAATTTTCTTCAAAACAGTTTTCTTTTATATCTTTTAAGATATTTTTATATGCTTCTTGAACGCTAATTACAAATGATCCAGGATGTTTTAATCTAATGTTAGGATATTCGTCTTTTGTTTCTAAATCATATACTTTACCGGATACTTTACCTTGTTTATCTATAAATATTTGAGCGGTAAACTGGTTATTCATAAAGTTTTTAGTATAAATATAATCATCTTTATTTTTGAGAAAGCCATATGGCTTTAGTTTGGCAAATAAGACATGGGATTTTTTAAATACTTCTTCTTCAAGGTTCAAGATAATCACTTCCTTCAACTATATTTAATATACTATTTTTACAAAAAAAATCTAGTAGTTTTTTATTACTTACTAGTATATTTTTTGTACTAATATAAATTACTCAATAAAATTAAAAGCAATTTTATAGATGTTTAACTTAAAGATTCAGATGTTTAACCCTTAATTTTTGTTCAATAAAAAATGGAGCCATATGGCTCCTTCAGGGGGCAATTTAATAAAAAAAGAGGATTATTAAAAATCCCCGTAATATCGACATACAATTCATTTTAAGTTTAACAAAATTTAACTAAAAAATGAGAAATTTAGCACAATTTGATGGGTAGCTGATGGGTAGAAATACTTATCAGATATTCCTTTTTTTATTATTTAATGACAATATGACATTATATATAGATATGGTACCAATATTTCAAATTACAGTGTTATATAGTGGTATAATACTATTAGGTGATTTAAATGAGTTTTGTATATGCCAGAAAATTAAAAAATAAATTCTATATATTAGCTGATTCAAAAATAACTATTTCGGACGATGACTCTGATCGACTTAAAATTAGAATTGGAGAAAAAGTATATAATGATTTAAAAAAATTTGGAGTAATAAAAAATGTAATAATCAACGAAAATATTTGTATTGCATCTGCTGGTGTTTTAGAAGACTTCAATGAATTATTAAAATATGTAGATACTCAAAAAATTAATGATATTAATTTAATATCACATCAAGCTTTAAACATTCATTTACATAATAATAAAAGAACTGATTTTATAATAGCAAAAATTGATACAAATAAAGAATTATTAGAAATTAAAAATGGAATTATATCAAAAGTAGAAACTTCATGGCTAGGTTCATACAATTGTTTTAATATATTTCAAAACATAAGACATGATAAAGTATTTAGAAATCAAATTGAAGATTCATATAGTGTACTTATAGAAGAAGATAAAAATAGAATTAATTATAATGAATTTCCACCTATAACAATAGATGATATTGAAAAAGATATAGACTTTAAAGCATTCGATAAAGCAGTAAAATCAAATACAGATTTAACAGTTGGAGGATATATAGTAGAATGCATTGAACATCACAATAAATTTATGTATCCAGAATGCATTAATAGCACTGTAGAGAAACCACAAATTGTACCAAGTGACGGAGAAATTAATACTTATAACGAAGCTTCCGAAGGAGGATATACATATCATGCATATGAATCAAACAATAATTTTAAATTATATATTTATCAAATGAAAAAAGGAATTATATATGAACCAAACATTAATGATCCTAAATATAATCATTTAAGACTGCCTAAAATATATAACATGAAATTAGATGATTTCATAAAAAATAATAATATAAAACAATCAATAACTATTAATATAGAATATGAATAAATGCAATAAAAAAAGAGAATCAACGGATTCCCTATAGAATCGGCATATAACTCACATTGAGTTTATTAAATTTAAAATGTAATTATTAACACAATTTTATGAGCAATTGATGTTTATAAATACTCGTCAGCTGCTCATTTTTTTAAATAATATTATACAATCTTATAATTGATTATATTCTTTCAATTTTCTAGAATTATCAATATTATTTGATTTAAGTATTCTATTATTAAAAGCTTCTTCTATTATCTGAGATAATTGATATGAATTTGTTGGATAATTATATAATTTTGCATAACCTGATTTTACATTATCTAACAACCTATCAGGAATAGGAGTATTAAATTGATTACATCCTGGCAAAAAAATTCCTACTAGTCCACTTCTTTTATTATTTTGATCATTTCTTAATGTAGAAGCTATCTCCCAATCTACATATTTTCTTTTATAAGTTTCTTTTCCAATCATAACAATAGTAACCGTAGAATCAGTTAAATAGTTTTCCCTTATAACACGCATAGTATATTCTGGATTGTTACTATTAATTTCGGTTCCATATTCATTACCAACAATTCTTTTAATAAATGTATTCTCGTAAGAATTAGAATACTTTGTTACAAAATTACACACCTCATAATCATCTTTATGATGATATGATATAAAAACTTTATGTTGCATATTATTTACTCCTTATCTCATCTAATTTCATTGTTAAATCAACAATCTTTACGTTAACTTTTTTAATGTCATCAATGATTTCATTATATTTTGGATATCTTTTTTGTATTTCTTGTGGATCTTCATCAGTATTTTTTTCAAGTTCTTTTTCGTACCATTTTCTGAATCTTGCTTGATATTTGGTTAAATGATTTCTTAAATCCGTATTTAATACCTCTATTAATAGATTGACCAATTTATTCACTTCTTTATCATTGTTTCCAGCTAATTCTTTAATAATAGTTCTAAATTGATTATATATTGAATACCAAGAATCATAAACCTCAGCAATTACATCATTTTCCGGATCAAAAGGAAGTGCTAATTTTCGAGTAATTAATTCTGTCCATGCTTTATGTGCAATTTGCTTTACTTCCTTATTGCATCCAATATCTATTGTTACACCTTTTATACATATTTGTGAAACACTTATACTTTTAACCTTTTTTATTTTTTTTATTATCTTTACAATACATAAAATACATAAAATAATTATCGGCAATAGGACTACTATATTATCTAAACCTATTGTTATTTTATATTTTGATAAAAATTTTAATATATCCATTTACCTCTACCCTCCTAAAATAATCTATAAAGAATAATAGTATTCTTTAATCTTATTAGCCATCAATATTCTACGTTGTTTTAAGAATTCATCAAAATCATTAACTGTCATATTTTCAAATCCATCTGGTATGCAATTGATTTTCAAATTCTGATTTAACAATTCTTTATCAATAATTGATCCAATAGTAGCTTCACCATTTTTACATTGTTCATTTATCTCTAACATATAAGCATTTGGCGCTTTATTTGTTATTTGTAAATTTATTTCTGTTTGTATTAATGCAAAATTAGCAATTTGATTATAAATGCTCTTATTATTCTTCCCGTTCTTCTGTAGATAGTCTTTAGGGAATATATGATGTACATCTCCTCTGCCTTCTACCAGTGTTCTCACTTTCATATCTTTAGATAAGAATGCACTATCATTTAAAGATATTTGGGCAATTAAATATGTTTTCCAATAAGGAGAACTTGCTACGGGAGTATTAAAGTTTTCGACTAAAATACTATTCCAGAAAGCATCACCTAAACGTCTTTCTAATTCTTCATTAATATATTGAACTAAATCTTCTGCTTCATTTAATCTTCTAATATCTAAATCAAATTGTGATTCTGGAGATGAAGTGTATCTTTGTGTAATTATAGACATAATTACCCATCTCTTAACAAGTCTTTCAATAATATTTGGAGCTATATTCCTTTCTCTTAACAGTAAAAATAAAATATATCCAAAATTTAGTACATTTTTAGATCTTAATAATGAATCATCTATTATTCCAGCTGATTTTAAAATCATTACATATCTTTCAAAATTAGTTTGACTAACAAAAGATTTTACTCCATCATATAGTTTGGTATAACTATCCTCTACTATATCTTCTCTATATTCTCTTGTTTCAAAATCACGACCAGATAGCAAAGAAACTAAATCCTGTAATTTACCTCTTTTGAACTTATAAGTAAAAGCAACTCTTAATACATCTACATAACTTGGTAAAAATAAATCTTCATTTTTATCTTTTATCCATGATATCTTATTAAATATTTCTTTTTTACTAAAATCAATATCATTATTTTTTATATTTTCATAATCAACAGGTGTTTTTGCAAAATGACAAAAATAATCAATTGCTTTTCTTATATCATTTCCTTCATATTTTTCATTAACACTAATCTTACTCATTGCAAAATCTGCTTGAGAAAGAACCACACCAGCAGAATTTATTCTTACAAATATTTCTGTTACCGTTTCAATATCTAACATAGACCCTAATTCTATTCTGCCAATCATTATATTCTTTATAGATTGTAATTTAGTAATTTTTTTACTTAATTCATTTGCATCTAAATTAAACTTTTGAGAATAATTACTAATAAATTCAAATGTGTTAAAACCAGGTTTCATAACTTCAGAAATATCAGAAATCCATTCTTCTTGCTTTTCAATAGCTGGATTACAAGTTTGAAATTCCTCTGTTTGAATGTTAAAAGCGATCTTTATTCTTTTTTTCTTATAATTGTCATCTAATACTTCTTCTCCTAATAATGATGCCGTTAAAGCTGTAATTCTTTGCTGACCATCTATTAATATTTGCTTACCTTCTGATGCAGATCCGTCTTTTAATTTTACATCTGGACTTTTCCATGTAATTATATAGCCTACAGGATATTCTCTATATAAAGAATCAATCAAATCTCTAACTTTAGTTGTATCCCATACAAAAGGTCTTTGTATTTCAGGTATAGCAATAGTCCCATCATTAACATATCCCAAAAGAGTTTCCACACTTACATTGTTAACATCAAATTTTGCCATTTTTTCACCACTTTCTTACATTTCTTTTATTGAATTTTCAATATGTTCAATTTCTTCATCAGTTAATTCATATTTCAAATATAATTGTTGATCTATTTCTTTTATTGACTTACTCCAATCAATATCAGAGTTTTCTGAAATATCTTGAATAGGAACATAATCAAATGTCTTTGATGTTGCATCTTGACTACTTTTTAATAAACTATGTAAATATCTTAAAAATTTTGTTTTTAAATATTTTGATAAATTATTAGCTTCATTTTCAGTCATTCCTAAATCTGCGCCTATAGTTAAATATGATTCAGTACAAATAGTATTAGGTTCTCCGACAAAAGAATTCATATTATCATCATTTAACTCAGTTCCAATATTATTAGCACGAGGAATAAATACTTTCCAATTGTTAACCCATTCATTATGATTTAAAATGTTTTTAGCATTTGTAAATTTAATATTCTTTCCTTTTATATAGCACTTAATATTATTAGTTTTACTTTTGTCATCCACTAAATTTTTACTTCTAGCAAAGTTACCATCTAAACCAAAAGGTTTTCTTGATGAAACCAAGTCAGAAAAACTTCTAAAAAATTCATTTTCTTTAATTTTTAAAAGTATAGATTCTGCATGATTATCTCTTATAAAAACATTATCATCAAATAGTTTCATATTTCTATACATATCACTCACTATATTATTATCTTTTCGTGAAATAACTCTAACTTTGCTATCTTGGTTATTGTACTCTTTATCCCATAAAAGATAACAAACACCACCACGATTATTTGTGTTAGGAAAAATATCTTCAGGTGTTAAACAATCATTTATTTCTTTAATATTAATGTCATTTAACATAGAAATTCTAAAATCGTCTAAACCTTTTCCGCCAACATACCATCTTGATGGAATAATTAAAGAGATGTATTTATTAGCAATGCTTCTGCTTATATTAACAAAATCACTATATATTGGTCTTGCACTTGCACCAGCTCCACCATCTGCTTCTTGATATGGAGGATTACCAACAACAATATCAAACTTCATTTTTCCATCTCCTTCCACATATAACAAATTATCTTCTAACATAATCTCTGACATTTTTTTATTTTGTAATAAATATTTTTTTATTTTATTTAAATCTAAATTGTTATTTTCTTTAATGTTAAGTAAATCATACGATGTAAAACTTGTTGCAATATTTTCTACATTCAAATTTAAAATCTCATATACTTTTCTTGTAAACTCATATGCAATTTTAGATGTAGGTATCGAATATAAACAGTTATTAATCAATTCTTCATTTAAATTTAATTGTTTTAATTTAGAATACATTGCTATAATGAATTCTCCTTCTTTACTAGCAATATCTAAAATATTTGAACCGGAATTTACCACATTTATAATATCACTATCTGGTATTGTAGATATCATTTTATTACATATTTTATTTGGTGTAATTATTTCTGAATCAGATAATTTGTCAAATTTATTTATAGCTATTAACGCTCTATCTATTTTATTTAATGATTCATCATTTGATAATTTATTGATGTTTTGTATTTTATAATCTAGTTGACTCAAAACAAACGGATCAATATTTTCATAAATTAATTTTAATATATTAATGTCTAACTCTAAATTCATTAAAATTCTTTGATTATTTGAATCTTCATATGTGCCAATAATATTTTTTAATGAACTTAGTTTACTATCTGATAAGAAAGAATAAAACAAAATTCTGACATAATAAGTTTTAAATTTATTAATAATAATTTTCTTTAAATCATTACTATCAGTAGTATTATTTGACGAATTGTTTTGAGTATCATTGTTTTGATTTTCTAATTCATCATCAAATTCTAATGATAATTCTTCAAAATCGTCTACTTCATCATCTGTATTAACTAGTTTTAAACCACCTTTTGAACCAAGCTCAGCCTGTTTCAATATTATTTCTCTTATTTCATCTATATTTAATAACTTAAAGTCAACAGGCAAAGCGTTTGATTCATCAAGAACACTTCTTGAATTTGAATAATTACTAATATAGTTCATAATATCTATTGCTGTTATTTGTTTTAATTTATTACTATCAAAAACAATAATCGGTGAAATATTCAATTCATTTTCTAATCTATCTTTTAATTTATCGTTACCATTATTTTCAGTATTAACATTGTAAATTAAAGACTTTGTTTCTTGCATTATAAACATTCTATTTGGATTAAAATCAACTAATAATGTTTGTGGTTTCTTATTATATTTAATAATGTCACCATCTTCAGATACATATTCTTTTACATATTGATTTTGTAACCTAAAAATTGCTTGATCATATTCTTGTGGAGATGATGTATCTTTCAAATAAATCATTGTGTCCCATTCTTCGACAGTGCTTCCTGTTAACATTCTGTTAACGGTTAAAGTTATTGTTTTTTTATTGTTTCTTTCACAATTTTTAATTGCATATTTTATATCATTTATATTTCTATAGGAATTAGATTCATCAACTCCTGAAATATTAATAATTTCATATTCATTTAAATTTTTAAATTTATCTTTATTGTCTTTTATTAACTTTTCAAACGAATCACATGAAGCACAAAATGGTAAGACTACTACAATATGTCTGCACATTTTTCCTTCTTTTATTTTATCAAAATCTAAAAAGCCTAATACTTCATCATCATTTTTACTTCCATCAATAACTTCTAATAAATCTAATATTTCAGTTTCATATTTAAATTTTTGATGTTTCCCTTCAGAATTTTTTGTTATTGATAAAGGTCTAAACAATTCAGAAAAAGCATATGTTATTCCTAATTTCTTTAATTCTAGTAATTTTTCTCTAATTGATTTATTTGGATTAAATGCAAATCTAACCATTTGTGGAAAACCATAATAAGGATTTTCCCATTCTTTGTATGAATCATCTAATATATGTTCCTTATCCCAATCTGACTGTGCTTTTACAATATCTGGAAATTGATAGAAACCAATTATATCTTCTTTTTCAAATTCAGAACCCATTAAAATTCTATACGGAGTACCAGATAAGTGAATTCTAACTTTAGATTTTAATACTTTTACAATATTATCAGCATCTTCAAAATTTATATTTTCATCTTCTCTGGTATCTCTAACATCTCTTAATACAGCGCCATAACTCTCAGCTCTTGCACCAAAGTGTGTTTCATCGATTAGTAATAAATCTATTTGATTGTTAAATAGTTCTTGGTGTTTTTCTTTTATTTTAGTCCCTTGTAAATCTTGTAGTGTCAAAAATACAACAACTTTTCTACCATTTGTTAGTTTATTTTTTATAATTTTGTTATCTCTTAATAATTGTTCACTTTCAATAAAATCATATTCTTTAAAATTTTCAGCACTTTGTACAGTCTTCTTCCACTCTTCTTTTACATCAGCTTTTGCTGAAACTATTAAAACTACATTTGCATCCATTTCTAATGCACAGCACATTGATGTAAAACTCTTTCCAAATCTCATAACAGCATATAATAATAAATTTGTTCTACCTGCTGCATATGCTTTTTTAAAATTATTTACTACTTCTAGTTGGTTAGGTCTTAATTTCCAAATGCCTGTAGAAGCATATTCTGTGATTACTCTAAGATTATCATTAGCATTATAAAATTGATATTTCATTAAATTTTCTTCAAAATCTCTTTTTATATCTTTGATGGCATCATCTATGTCAGATACGGAAGTTCCTTTAAAGAACTCATTTGAAAAATAAATATTTTCATCAATATCTTTAGATGTTAATCTTTCTTTTTGTAAATCATTTTCTAAAAATTGATGTACAGAATAATCCCTAAAAAATATATCTTCTGATACCATAGCTTTAGTATCATATTTTTTTTCTAATTCGGGATAATGTTTTTTCCATTCATCTAATCTTACTGATACAGGTCTATAAGTGTCACCAATCTTTATATAATTAGGTACTGTATTTGTAGTAAAAGCATATATATGTGGTTCAACACGCCCAACAATAATTTTATCTAATAAGCTCAAATCTTTCATATGATACCTCTCTTTCTACTTAATTAAAGATATAAATTTTATACTTCTATTAGTTTTCCAATTCATAACTTTGCAATAAATCCCATTGTGATTTTTAGGTTTATTTTTTTTGCATCCTAAACATTCTTCATTATGTTCAATATCTCCAAATAAAGTTAATTCGATTTTTTTTTCATTTTTGCAACTATTTGGAATGACAAATTTTAATCCATCCATTTGCCAAATGTTCCAACTTATTATCTCAGCTATTTTTTTTACTAATTCTATATTTGGTTTTTTATTAAATTTATCCTTATAATAATCAATAAAAGTATATAATAAATTTTCTCTTGCAATTAAAACATTATCTCCTTGCCAATCATATCCATAAACGCTTTTCATTGCTTTAATCGACCATTCTACCCATTCTGATTCATCATTCGCATTTTCTGAAACTATTCTTAACTTTCTATCTAACAATCCAATTCTATTTTTTATTTTTATGCTTTTACCTGTTACTGAATCATATCTGCTTACAAGATATGGTGCTTCGCCACATGAAATTTCTAATCTCGTACTATTAATATAATCTTGCCATGTTTTGCTTTCAGGAAAATATATCTTTTCTTCTACTGTTTCCCAGCTATCTTTGTTAGATTTATTAAATACAATATCTCGTTCGAACCAAGCCTCGTCTACTAAATTGTTTTGATTATTACAAATCCATGAAGGGGTGAAAACTTCTGCATTTTCTTTTATTCTTTTATTTTTTTCTTGAGCTGATTTTTTTGATCTTGGCTTTATTACTTCTCTATAATTACCAGTTATCTTATCAACTGTAATTTCATCTTCAAAATTAAATCTATTACCATATTCCTTATAATTATCCGTTGCCCAAATAATATTTTTTTTACTACTATGATCAAACAGAAGTATATTTAAAATTTCAGCATCAACTAATAATAAGTTTTCCTCTTTTACATCAACTAATTCTCTAAACAAGTTTTCACCTCCCTGACATTTTTATTTAACTAAAAATCTTTTGGCAATTTGCTGTAATCATATTTATTTTGAGCTTTTACCAATTCATCAAAAGCATATTTTATATCTTCTATAGCTTTATCTATCGTATATAAACTATCTTTGTTTTCTTGCATTAATTTTAAATGTTCCATAGTATAAAATAATTTTCCTCTTGCATCATTCACTACTGCTCTTTTTTTAGCATCCCAATCTAATAAATCTAATTGGGACTTTTTATATCTTTCTATCATATCTTTTAAATCCCTTGTGGATTTATTTTTATATCTATCTAATGATAAATAATCAAGAAATTCGTCATATCCTGCTACTTTTAATAACTTTTTTAAAGATAAGTCTAATGTTTCAGCTATCTTTTTTAATGCATCTACATCTATTTTTTTTATTTTACCATTAATAATATCATTTAAAGTACTTCTACTGATTCCTGATAACTTTGCAAGTTCTCTTTGTGATATTCCTTTAGCTTCTCTAGCACTTTCAATAATACTTTTAAGTTCTTCTGAATTCATATATTCACTTCTTTCTCCCATTTTTTCTTCTTCTTAACTAATTTTATCATTTTTTTAAAAATGTGTCTATAATTTCGGACAAAAAGTATTGACAAGTTTTCCGGACAATGTTATATTTTAATTGACTGATATTTCGGACACAAAATATTAAGTTAAATTTGTTCTTTGAAAACTTAGTCTTAGTGGAAATCGCCGATATGCCATTAAGTAAAAAATGCAAGGCAGAAATTATCCTCATACTGGCAAAGAGGAGTTATGGTATGACTAATATATCAAGTTATGAAATAACTAAAATTTCACGAAGGGTTTATGCCCGAAAGTACTCTACCCTTTTTAGATAATGAAGGAGGTGAAAAAATATATGAAACACTTTACTTCTATTAGAAATGATGTTTTAGAAAACTCTAAGTTATCATTAGGAGCTAAAGGACTATATTGCTTAATATGTTTTGATGTAACCGCATCATTAAGACAACTACTATTAGATCCTAATACTAAAGCAGAAACTATAAAGTTTGCTAATGAATTAATGGAAAATGATTATGCACATTTCTTTGGCTTAGAAGAATGTGTTAGTAAAGATTCATATCTTGGTCTTAGTATCTCTATGCAACCTACTGATGAATATAAAAAAGTTGTTGATATAAGATACAAAAAATACGAAGAATTAGAAAGATAAAAGGAGGTGTAATATGACCGTAGATGAAACTTTAAAACTTATTGCACAACAATGGTGCAACTTATCAGATTTAATGAAACTTGCAAATATAGGCAGAAATTCAGCATTAACCATTAAAAGTAAAATCAAAAATGATTTAGAAAGTAAAGGTTATTATGTTCCAAAGAACGCTGTACCAATGCAAGAAGTTGTTAAATATTTAAATATCGATATTGATTATTTAGAATCAAGAAGTAAAAATTTGAAGGGAGATGTTAAAATTGCTCAAACCTATTGAAAAAGTAGATACAAGCATAAAAAAAGACATCATCATAAATAATATAATGAAGTCTAAAGGCGTGTATCTACTAGTGTCTAATCCAAAAGTAGGAAAGTCTATGTTGGCACTGCAACTTTCCTGCTCCGTTATTAACGGAACACCATTTTTAGGACAAAAAGTAAATCACTCACCTGTTTTATATGTTACCACAGAATCCGATGCTGGTCAATTAAAGGAACGTCTAGAATTTCTAGAACTTTCCGCAAAAAACGACTCGCTATTTATAATAGATAGACAAACAAAAGCTAATATATCGTTAAGAGATATAGAATATGATATTAAAGTTTTTGCTGAAGATTATAATGGTAAATTAATAATATTAGATATGTTAAAAGATGTTGATTTTGGAGTTCAATATGACATTAATAATTATCAAGATGTTGCTCAGCAGGTATTTCCAAAATTAAGAACTTATTGTGATAAATATAACGTTACTTTTTTAGTTACACATCATCTAAATAAAACTGGTAAAACTTTAGGAAGTGTTGCATTAAATGCAACAGTAGATGGTAGAATCACTTTAATAGAAAATAAATCTAATAAAAGATATGTTAAATTGCAAACAATTAATAGAGATTTTCCAGAATTAGATATTCAATTAAAAAAATTAGATAATCTTATATTTCAAAAAATAAATTCTATTGAAGATGATGAACTATCATATGAAATGACTTCTTTTATAAAGTATGTTGCTAGTCAAAAAGAAATTGATTTTACTTGTACTGATATTGTGTTAAAAGCCAATATACCAATGTCACCTAAGAGATTTGGTAGACTACTTAATAGTAGTCTGGAACTCTTAGAAAGCGAAGGTGTTCATATCACTAAATGTAGAACTGCTGAAAGCAGATTATATCATGCTACATTTATAGAGCCTTCGCAAAATGAAGATGATTAATGTGGCACGTTTGGTACTATAAAAGTGTAATAAGTAAATCTTTTAACAAGATTGAACATTACACTATTTTATATTATGATTGA
>CALVRJ010000004.1 GCA_944358545.1 uncultured Bacilli bacterium
CCGGTTGGACCAGTAGCTCCTGTAGCACCTGTTCCAGATGGTCCGGTTGCTCCTGTAGGTCCGGTAGGCCCGGTTGGACCAGTAGCTCCTGTAGCACCTGTTCCAGATGGTCCGGTTGCTCCAGTTGGACCAGTGGCTCCAGTTGGACCAGTAGCTCCGGTAGGTCCAGTTGTTCCAATACCTGTAGGTCCGGTAGGCCCGGTAGGACCAGTTGCTCCGGCAGGGATTGAAAAGTTTAAAACAGCAGCTTGATTGGTTCCAGTGTTTGTAACGGTAGCTGCCGTTCCAGGAGTACTTGTAGAGGTTAAACCAACAGCAATCGTTGCTGGTCCGGTAGGTCCAGTGGGCCCAGTTGGTCCTTGAACTGGAAGTTTAGCTTGACAACGTTTTCCTTCTTCGAGTATTTGCTGAATACGGTCTGGTAAACAATCGTTCATTTTATCCTCCTTTCTTTATTATTTTATGTAAATTAGGTATTAATGGTTAGTTATTTTAAAATAAAAAACTTATGTTTTTAAAATATTGATGGATTTTTAAATGATTGTTTGGTAAACTGATTATAGTAAAGGAGGCTTAAAAGTGAAAAAAAAGATATTATTTGGCGTATTGATTGTTATTTTACTTATTATAATTATAATGGTGATTATTTATTTAAATAATAGAATTGTTGATGATAATAGTGGTTTTGTATTAAAAAAAGATTTAACAGCTGAGGTTTATAGTAAGGTTGATCTCGAAGATTATATTAAGAAAATAGATGGCAAGATTATTTCAAAAGATAAGATTAATACAAAAAAGGTTGGCAAGAAAAATGTTAGTTTTATTTACTTAAATGCAGATGATAAAAAAAGACGAGGAACTTTTGAAGTCTCGGTTGTCGATACGGAAAAGCCGTTAGTTTGGCTTAGTAGTAGTTATAGAACACCACTTGGAGAAAATATTGATTTAGAAAATGATGTGATGTGTGTAGATAATTATGATAATAATCCTTCATGCCGGGTTAAGGGTGATTATGATATAAATACTGAAGGAAGTTATCCTTTGACTTTTGTAGCAAAAGATAGTAGTGGCAATGTTTATTCACAAAGTTTTAATTTAACTGTTTATAATCCTGATAATATATCTAGTGAAAAACAAGAGGTTAGTTCACAGACTGAGGAAGAGATTCCAGTGACTAATTTCAGTGATGTTTTGAATAATTATAAAGCAGAAAATACAGAGGTTGGTATCGACGTTTCTAAGTATCAAGGGGATATTGATTTTACAAAGGTTAAAAATGCGGGTGCGACTTTTGTAATGATTAGAGTAGGGACGCAAAATGGAGTAGGTGGAGATTATCAAATTGATCCTTATTTTGAAGGTAATATTAAAGGTGCTTTAGAGAATGGATTAAAGGTAGGGGTTTATTTTTATTCTTATGCCGACAGTAATGAGGAAGCTAGAAAGCAAGCTAGGTGGGTTATTAAGCAAATTAAGGATTATGATGTAAGTTTACCAGTAGTTTTTGATTTTGAAAGTTTTAAATCTTTTAACGAGATGGAACTTAGTATATTTGGTCTTAATGAGATTGCAGATACTTTTATTAAAACTATAGATGATGCGGGTTATAACGGAGTTTTATATGGAAGCAAGAGTTATTTGAATTCTATTTGGAAATATCATACAGCTCCGGTTTGGCTTGCACATTATACTGATGAAACAGATTATACTGGCGATTATTTTATTTGGCAGATGTGTGATGATGGTGTTATCGATGGGATTGACGGTTATGTTGACATTGATGTACTTTATAAAAATAAAATGAAAAAAAGTTGATTTGGCAATATAGTGATATCGTTTTGATGCCGGGTGAAAATCATTCTGAGTGGTCTGTACGTATAGCAAATAGTATATTGAATATCATAAATGATTTGAGTCATAATGTTCAGTCAATAAACGTAACACATCGTGGTGCAATTTTTGAAATTCAAAAAATAATTGAAATGGTTAATGGTTATATACAGATAAATCAAGTTGAAAAATACGAAACTTCATGGATGCCTTATTGTAAGGATTATATATTACATATAGATGATTTAAAGTCAGCAAAAATTCTTACAAAAAAATATATTTATCAAAGGAGTAAGAAATGAAAATAATTATTAATCAACCTCGTTCTTCTTATTTTGTTGGTGGTGCTGAAATGATTTCTTTTAATCATGCAATTAATTTTTTAGAACAAGGGCATGAAGTTTACTATTTTACGATATTGCCAAGTAGTATTGGATTAAAGTATTCGTCTCAGTTTAAAGCATTTTATAAAAAATATCATAATAAAATTAATATTATTGAAATTAAGCAAGATGAGAGCGTTAAATATATTTATAAAATTCAACCTGGAGAAGATAGGTGTAGATGGAATATCGAATCTATTTTTTATAATCAGAAAATGTATGAGTATATTTCTGAGCATGGTGTGAGATATGATGTTGTTTTTTCTTATTATATATTGGATGCTGTATTTGTTCCGAGAGAATTAGTTCAAAAGAATGTTTTATATTTGTGTGGGACTCCTAAACAACAGAATGATTTTCAAGGAAGCTTTTTGTCAGCATATGATGTTGTTATTGCAATTTCTCAAAATGTGAAGACTTCTTGGAAAAAATATTATAATAAAAATATGAGTGTAATTTCAACCGGTATTGATTGTGACAAATTTGCATTAAAGATATTTCCGATAAAGGAAACTGAGTATATAACGGTTTTATATGTTGGACGCCTCATATCTAGAAAAAATGTAGATAAAATAATTTATGCTTTTGAAAAATTATATAAGAAGTATAGGTTAAGATTACTTATAGTTGGTGATGGTCCAGACAGAGAACATTTGGAGAGTATTTCTAGGCATGTGGAATTTATTGGTACTGTGGCAAATACAGAAACTTTTTATAAGCAGTCAGATATTTTTGTTTCTCCCTCTGAATATGGTGAAGGACTTCAGGGTTCTGTTCTTGAAGCAATGAGTTGTGGCTTAACAGTAGTTGCGACTAAAACTCAAATAAATATGCAATTATTAACAGACGGACGAGGTTTTGTTGTAGCTCCAACAGTTGAATCTGTTATAGCCGGAATTGAAGAAGCTATTAAAGCAGATAGGAAAGAAATAGCAAAAAAATGTCGAAATTATGTTGTTGAAAATTATGATTGGAAAAATAAGGTTAATGAAATATGGGAGGTAATAAAATGAATATAATTTTTATGAGACATGGAGAGGCGACAGATAATGTTAAGGAATTAATTTCGGATAAAGAAATATATTGGTCAGTACTTACGGAAAATGGTAAAAAAACAGTTTTAGAATCGGTGAATGCTTTACCAAAAAATATTGATAAAATTTATGTTTCACCTTTCCCGAGAACTGTTGAAACTGCTCATTTTGTTTTTGAAAAATATCCTAATATAGAAGTAATTATAGAAAAGAGATTACATGAAATATATTACGGAAAATATTCTGGTCAAAAAAACAACGAAGAACTTGATCAAACAAGAGTAAAACAAATCGCAGGAGATTATTTTACACGATTTGGTGAATATGGTGAGAATAAATTTGATATAGAAACTAGGTTATGTGATTTTTTAAGTGATGTATATGCTAATAATTTTAATGATAACACTATTTTAATTGTTTCACATGGTTCTATTACGTCTTATATGAAAAGAATTTTAAAAATAAAATCTCCACATATTAAAACTGGTAAAATAGAGGAATTTGTCAATGTTGATTTTTCTCCTTTATTTAAGCATTTACAATTATTAAAAAGTATAAAGATACAATGCATACGAGAAAGAACCAAAATGGTTAAATCGCTAAATGTTAATGACAAATTAAAAGCAAATATGATGAAAATTGCGAAAGATTTTAATAATATAGAGTTTTCTGAAAGTTATTTTTCAAATTTTATAAGTGGAATAAAGACAAATAATTTAGTTCAAAGAAAATTTTCTGAATTTGATGACGGAATAATTTTAATATGTTTTTATAATAATTTTGAAAATTTTGCTCAAAAATGGATGGACCATTATCTTAGTATAGGAATTAAAAATTTTGTTTTGGTGGATAATAATTCTACAGATAATTCAACCAAAATTTTAGAAACATATGATGAAAAGGCAAATATATCCTTTTGGAAAATAAACGAACAATATAATTGTTATAAAATGTGTGGCATGAAGCAACAGATTTTGGAATATTATGGTTCTGGGAGAAAGTATCTAATTGTAGATTCTGATGAATTATTTATATATGAGAATTATCGAAATGTTTTATTTGATGAGTATGTGGTAAAAAACAAAATATCATTTATTAAAAGTTTAATGTTAGATGTTTATACTAATAAAAATATTTTTGATGGGAAACTTGATGATTTTAAATTTGTTGATAAAGGTACATATAGAATAACTAGTACAGTTCCTTATAGCCAACGTTTTTATGGTGGCCCTAGAACTAGAATTTTTGGAATAACTCCTAGCTTACAAAAAATACCATTCATTTCATACTCGGGTAGCGAAATTTTAGCAAATGACCATTATTATTATCCATGGAACATAAATAATAAAGCGAAATATTGTTCATATTTACTTCATTATAAATTTTTGCCGGGTGATAGGAAAAAATACGAAATGTTTGTGAAAGATGAAAGGCACTGGAATAATTCACGCGAATATAAAATTTATCAAGATGTATTATTAAGAAATCCAAAAACTTGCTTTTATGATAATGATATATCAATTTCTATTGATAAGATAGATTTTAAGTTTTAATCTTTTTTTGGAGGTAGTTATGAAATATTTAATATTAAAAGACAAGAAAAAAATTAAAAGTATAATTAACTACTTAATTAGTATAGAATCTCTTCCTAAGATACAAAGACGATTGAATATTTTTCCAGTAGATGATACATTTCAAATTGAAATTTTAAATAATAGGGTCAGTTATAGACGAGGAAATAGGAAGAAAGCTATTTTTATTGAAAATAAAAATCTTAAATATTTTTTTAAAACCTTAGATAATTCGAAAGAATATTATATTAATGATATTTCTTTTTTAAGATTTAATAATTGTTCTTTATTGTTTGATACTTATCATGGTACTATAATTTCTGTGGAAAGTGAACAATTATGTCAAAATCTTGAGAGAAAATTTAAACTAACACATTATGATAATATTAATGACCATAAATTTATTGTTAATCCTAAATCTGAGCATTTATTTGATGAAGTTGGCGTTTTAAATTCGAAAATAAGAAATTATGGAATTAAAACGGGATTGGATATTCGTTCGACTAGTACTTCTTTAAAAGTTAGGCTGTCAAATATGTCTAATGATTATTCTTACTTGGAATATTATTATGAGAATATAATGAATCATCACTTGTTATCTACTGTTTCTCATCAAAAAAAGAATGTTCAATTGTAAATATGAGTATAATAATTCCTGTGTATAATCAAGATGTAACATATACTTTATTATCTATACAGGGGCAAAATTTATCAAAAGATGATAAGAAAAAACTTCAAGTTATTGTTGTTGATGATGGTTCGGAAAATGATGTTATAAGTGAAATTAATAAAATTAAAAGCAAGTTAGATTTTGAATTGCAAATAATTTCGCTTGAAGATAATATGGGATTGTTTAACGCAAGAAATGTTGGATTCGCAATTTCTAAATATAATCAAGTTCTTTTTATTGATTCAGATATAATTTTAAGTAAAAATTATATATATGATATGAATATAAGAATTCAATTGATACCCAATGCTATATTTACTTGTATGAGAAAAAATATTGATAAAAATTCTAGTATTTTAGAGACAGGTAACTTGTTATTAGGTATTGATTCTAGTACTGATTTTGACGATAGTAGAGTTATTACTAAAGGAAAGGATTATCACATTGGATGTGATAAAGCATATGTAAATGAAGAGCTTTCTATATTAGACGATACAGATTATTTTAAGGAATTGAGTTTTGGTTCACAAATAGGTATTTATAATATTGCTACTGTAGTATCCGGGCATAATATTGCTTTAAATAAGTCATTAATAAAATCTTCAACGCCATTTAGTTCAAAATTTAAAGGATGGGGTATGGAAGATGCATATTTCTCCGCTAAATTGATATCGGAGGGTTGTTATGTTATTCCGGTTTTATCATCATGCGTTTATCATATTAACCATTTGCCAAGAAGCGGAAGCATAGAGCAAAAAAATAAAGAAGCCTATAATAATTACAACATTTATAACGAATTATTAAACCAACCATGGAAATGATAAATTCATATATAATAATTTTGCTTTTGGGTTAATTATTATAATGGTAAATTAAATTATATCAATGTGCAGTTTTTCATGCTCTTTTAAAAAACGCTTTATTTTTAGAGTATTGTAGTTAATATTACTTTTATTACAATTAGAAAAATAAATAGTTTATACAAAAGAATATATAGATAGAAAGGAATTAATCAAGGAATTAAATATATTTTATATGCTTGATTATATGAAAAATTATATGGATTTATTTAAGGAGTATTTTAAAGGTTCATTATATAAAGATATATTTAATTCTACAAATGATTATTGTTTAGTTGTTTTATATGTTTTTGTTGGATATCCAGAGCATCAAACTATGACTCGATTTATGTATCCCAATATAAAACTAAAAAAAACTTTAAAGCCAATTGAAACTAAGAAAAAATACGAGAAAGAAATTTTAAAAATATAATGTAAAATATGATTTGTTCGTCTATATGGATTAGATATATTAGAAGAAATTGTGATTGAAGATAAGATGAAAAAATAGTTAATTTGCCAATATTTGATTGTACAAATTCATATAAATATGTTATAATAGCCTTGGCTTTTTTAAAAACACATGAATACGGATTTTCGAGCCTAGTGCCTATTTCATAGGTGGTGCGATTTTGAAGTGTTCAGAGGATAATAACAAAAGGAGGATGAGAGAATGGCCGTTGTGTCAATGACTAATTTATTAGAGGCTGGTGTTCATTTTGGACATCAAACTAAAAGATGGAATCCAAAAATGAAGGAATACATCTTTACTGCAAGAGATGATATTTATATTATCGATTTACAAAAAACTGCAAAGAAAATCGAAGAAGCTTATGCAGCTTTAAAAGAAATTGCTGCTAATGGTGGAAAGGTTTTATTTGTAGGTACAAGAAAACAGGCTCAAGAAGCTGTAAAAGAAGAAGCTTTAAGAACTGATTCATTTTATGTTAATGAAAGATGGCTTGGTGGAACTTTAACTAACTTTAAGACTATTAGAAGAAGAGTTAAAAGACTTGAACAAATTGAGAAGATGGAAAAAGATGGAGTATTCGATCTTTTACCTAAAAAAGAAGTTGTTCATATTAAAAAAGAATATGCTAAGTTAAACAAATTACTTGCCGGTATTAGAAATATGTACAAATTACCACAAGCTTTATATATTGTTGATCCTTCAAAAGAAGAGATTGCAATTAGAGAAGCTAGAAAATTACATATTCCAGTATTTGGTATTGTTGATACTAACTGTGATCCTGATATGGTTGATTATGTAATTCCTGGTAATGATGATGCAATTAGAGCTGTTAAATTAATTACTGGTGTTATGGGTAATGCGATTGCTGAAGCTAATGGTGGAAAGTTAGTTGATTATGTAAGTGGCGATGGTCACAGAGAAGAAAAAGGCGAAGATATTATGAAGAGAGCCTTAGAAACTGTTAAGAAAAAAGAAGACAGAAAGCCAAGATTTGACCGTAAGGATAGAAAACCTTTCAATAAATCATCTGATAATAAATCATCTGAAAAAAGTGAAGCTCAACCTAAAAAAGTTCAAAAGACTGAAGAGAAACCTTCAGTAAAAGAAGAAGTCAAAGAAGTTCAGGCAGAAGAAACTAAAAAAGCCGATGTAGATTTATCTACAAAAAATGTAGCTGAACTTCGTGAAATGGCAAAAGAAAAAGGACTTAAAGGTTATTCAACAATGAAAAAAGCTGATCTTATTGAAGCTTTAAAATAGTTAACAAAAGATGATTTAAAATCATCTTTTTTAAATAAAAAAGGAGAGTAGAAAAATGGTAAGTGCAAGTTTAGTAAAAGAACTTAGAGAGAAGACAGGAGCAGGAATGCTTGACTGTAAAAAAGCTTTAGAAGCTAACGATGGAAATATCGAAGCATCTATCGATTGGCTTAGAGAAAAAGGTATTTCTAAAGCTGCTAAAAAAAGTGATAGAATTGCTGCAGAAGGAATTGCTTCTATTTTAGTTGACGGTAATGATGCTGTTATTTTGGAAATGAATTCAGAAACTGATTTCGTTGCTCAAAATGAAAAATTTAAAGAACTTGTTGCAAGTGTGTTAAAAGCTATTATTAAAAGTGATGCAAAAACTGTAGAAGAAGCTTTAGCTTTACCTTGCGAAGATGGAACAGTTAATGATTTAATTATTTCTAAAACTGCAACTATTGGTGAAAAACTTTCTTTAAGAAGATTTGCCAAAGTTACTAAAGGTGATAATGAAACATTTGGTTCTTACATTCATATGGGTGGTAAAATTGCCGTACTTATTGTAACTGAAAACACTTCAGAAGAAGTAGCTAAAGATGTAGCAATGCACGCTGCTGCAATGAGACCTAAATATGTTAAGACTACTGATGTTCCAGCAGAAGAGGTTGCTAGAGAGGAAGAAGTTTTAAAAGAACAAGCTGTTAATGAAGGTAAACCTGCCGAGATTGCTGAAAAAATGGTTAAGGGTAGAATTAATAAGTTCTATAAAGAAATTTGTCTTGAAGAACAACCATTTGTTAAAGATGGAGACATCAATGTTAAAACTTATGTTAAGAACAATGGTGGCGAGATTAAGGCAATGTACCGTTATGAAGTAGGCGAAGGTATGGAAAAAAGAGAAGAAAATTTTGCTGAAGAAGTAGCTAAACAAATGAAATAAGTATCTTAAAGGATACTTTTTTTGTAAATTAAAAATTTATAGTAAATATTTAATAATAGTTAAGCATAATATTATAGTTTAATAAAATATTATGATGGTGATATACTTTCTATAAAGCAAGGTTGTTATATATGGAAGCAATTAGTATGATAAGTATTCAAGTTGATTCTAGCAATAAAGAAATAGCTAATAAGATTTCGAAAAATCTTGGACTTAATATGAGTACTTTTGTAAATATGGTAATAAAACAATTGATTTATACTAATGGTTTTCCTTTTTGATGTTAAAATTCCCAGACCTAGTAAGGAACTTTTGGTTGCTTTAGAGGAAGGTGAAGACATTTTAAATGGTGATGTAGAGGCAAAAGAATATCATAATATTAATGATTTACTTGAGAATTTGAAAAATAAGTTGAATACTGTAACAGATACAAAATATGAGATAAAATATACAAGTAAATAAAAAAATAATTTAAGTAAATGTTAAAGCAAGGAAAAAACGAAAAGAATTTTTCAGAAGTTTTAGAATATTTGGCTAATGAAAAAGAACTACCAGAATAGTATAGAAATTATACTTTGTTTGATAGCAAAAAATATTTAAAATGTTGTGAATGTCATATTGAACTAGATTGGTTACTTGTATATAAAATAAAATGATGAATTAATATTATTATTTTTGGCTACTTTTTCAGCAGCCTCATTTTTTACTTTGTTTTTTAGTTAAAAATTTTATTTTATATAGTTATCTATGAAAAACGTGATATTTTCTGTGATTTTATCTATGAAAAACGTGATATTTTTTACAATTTTATCTATGAAAAATGTGTGATTAATTTTCTTTTTAACTTTTAAAATGTTAATATAAATATAGGTGATTATCTATGGACAGAAAAATATATAATGAATTACTTAAATGGAAAAACGAAAAGAATAATATAAAACCACTTATGGTTTTAGGGGTTAGGCAGTCAGGAAAAACTTATATTATCGATGAGTTTTGTAAAAGAGAATATAAGAATTATATTTATGTTAATTTATTTGAAAATGACGATGTAATTAAGCTTTATAATTCAGACTTAAATTCTGATGAAAAGTTTGCTCAATTTAAGGTTTTGCTTAACTTTGATTTTGATAAAGAGGATCCAATTTTATTTATCGATGAGATTCAAGAGTCTGAAAAACTTATTTCAGAGCTTAAGTATTTTTGTGAGAGACACAATAATGTGAAAATTATATGTGCGGGCTCTTTGCTTGGCGTTAAACTTAAAAGATCTAAGTTTTCATTTCCTGTCGGAAAAGTAAAGATGCTTAATATGTATCCAATGGATTTTGAAGAGTTTTTAATGGCAATGGGTGAGAATTTATTAATTAAGATGATTAGAGATAGTTATAAAAATAATAAAGCTTTATCTGAGCCATTACATAATAAAGCAATGAGACTTTATTATACTTATTTAATTACTGGTGGAATGCCTGAGAGTGTTAAATCAATGGTGGCAACTAATGGTGATTATATAAAATATGATATTTCAATTTTACCAGATATAGTTAGTTCATATTTTAAGGATATGGATAAATATGTGACAAGTGAAGCAGAATCTTTAAAAATACAAAGAGTTTATAATTCGCTTCCTTCACAACTTTCTAATTTATCAAATAAATTTCAATTTTCGAAGGTTGTTAAAGGGGCAAGAGCTAGAGAATACGAAACTTCTTTAGACTGGCTTTTAGCTAGTAATATGGTTCTTTTATCTAAGATGGTTAGGGTACCTGAGATTCCTTTGGTAGGTTATGCATATAATGATATTTTTAAGATATATTTGAGTGATGTTGGGATACTTAATAGTATTTTAAAAATATCAATGAATGATATTTTGTCAAATAATATTTCTTTATATAAAGACGTAATTGCGGAGAATTATGTGGCTAATCAACTTGTTTGTAATAATCATGATTTATTTTATTGGCAGAATAATACGTCTAAGGTTGATTTTTTACTTTATTCAAAAGAGGGAATTATTCCGGTAGAAGTTAAAGCTTCTGATAATGTTAGATCAAAAAGTTTAAATGTTTATTTTGAAAAGTATCATCCTAAGTACATGGTAAGAATTAGTGCGAGAAATTTTGGATTTGATTCTAAGAAGAATATTAAGTCAGTTCCACTTTATGCGGTATTTTGTATCGAAAAAGATTTGTAAATTTAAACAAAGTAGATGTTTTACTTTGTTTTTTCATTGATAGTTTAGTGTTTATTTGCTATAATGAGAACAGTGTAGAAGACATGTTCTATATTAAAGGAGTATAAAAATGGATTATAGTAATTTAAAAGTGCCTAATCACGTGGCAATTATTGTCGATGGAAATGGAAGATGGGCAACAGAAAGAGGTCTTTCTAGAAGTAAAGGACATGAACAAGGTTTTATTAATGTAAAAAAACTTAGTAGATATATTTTTTCAAAAGGAATTAATTATTTAAGTGCTTATCTATTTTCAACGGAAAATTTTAAAAGAAGTAAGGCAGAAGTAGATTTTTTAATGAATTTACTTACGGGCAGAATGAAAGATATATTGGATTTTTGTCATGAAGATAAAATAAAGGTTGTTTTTTCTGGTAGACGTGAGGGTTTATCAGAAAAAGTAATAAAAACTATTTTAGAAATTGAAGAAGAGACTAAAGATTATGATAAAGTATTTAACTTATGTTTTAATTATGGTGGACATGCAGAAATTGTCGATGCAACGAAAAAAATAGTTAAAGATGTAGAAAGTGGAAAACTTAATATAGATGATTTAAACGAGGATATTTATAGTCATTATTTATATCAGGATTTGCCACCAGTAGATTTACTTATAAGAACAAGTGGAGAAATGAGACTTAGTAATTTTTTACTTTGGCAAGTTTCTTATGCAGAGTTTTATTTTCCAAAGACTTATTTTCCGGATTTTGACGAAAAAGAATTCGATAAAGCTATAGTCGAATATACAAAACGTGATAGAAGGTTTGGAGGGATAAATTATGAAGACAAGAGTAATTAGTGCGATTGTTGCTTTGATTATTTTAGTTCCACTTATTATAGTAGGAGGAACAGCTTATAATATAGGTGTTTATGTTATTGCTTTACTTGGGTTAAAAGAGTTTTTAGACATTAAAGCAACTAAGAAACCATTTCCAATATTTATTCAATTTATGGCTTATGTATTTATGACGTTAGTAATTTTGAGTAATGAAAAGTTACTGTCTATGGATTTTGAACTTGATTTTCGACTTTTAGCTGCTTTGTTTATTACATTTTTATTACCGGTCGTTCTATATCATGATCAAAAAAAATATAGTATTAATGACGCATTTTATATGATGGGGGGCCTTTTATTCTTAAGTATTTCGATGACTCTATTAATGATTGTTCGAAATATTGGTCTTGAAATGCTTATTTATTTACTTTTAATTACAACAATGACAGATATTTTCGCTTATGTAACAGGAATGCTTATTGGCAAGCATAAATTATTAGAGGTTATTTCACCAAATAAGACTTGGGAAGGTACAATAGGTGGAACTATTATGGGGGTTTTTGTAAGTGCGATGTTTTATCATACGGTTATTGACCCTGAATTTTCTAAAGTTTACTTACTTTTGATTTCTCTTTTCTTATCAATTTTAGGACAATATGGTGATTTAGTATTTTCAGCTATTAAAAGATATTTTGGAAAGAAAGATTTTTCAAATATTATGCCAGGACATGGTGGAGTTTTAGATAGACTTGATAGTTTAATTTTTGTTCTTCTTGGTTTTGTGTTTTTTGTAAATATTTTATAGAAAAGGGGTAATTTATGACTTTAATATATTTTATCTTGATTTTAGGTATTGTGGTTTTGGTTCACGAGTTTGGCCACTTTATTTTTGCAAAAAAAGCCGGGGTATATGTTTATGAATTTTCGATTGGTATGGGTCCAAGACTTTTTAAATGGATGAGAAAAGGTGATGAAACTGAGTATTCGCTCAGACTTTTACCAATAGGTGGTTATTGTCAGCTAGCTGGTGAAGAAATAGATGACGATGAAAATGTTCCGAAGGATAAAAAGTTTGCCAGAAAGACATTTGGTCAAAAGATGATTATTGCTTTTGCAGGAATTATGAACAACTTTATTTTGGCTATTATTTTACTTTTTATAATTGCACTTTTTAATGGTGCTCCGCAAAATAAAGCTTTAGTTGGAGAGATAAGTAAGGGTTTTCCAGCTTATACTTCTGGTCTTCAAGAAGGCGATGAAATTTTAACAATTAATGGTAGGAATGCTAGTAGTAATGATTTATTAGCTTTAGAGCTGCAGGTAAACGTTGGTAAAACTATCGATATGGAAGTTGAACGTAATGGTCAAGTTTTAGAGTTTACGATTAAACCAAAGAAAGTAAAAATTGATGGTGAGGAAACTTATAAATATGGTTTTGTAATTAATGATGAAGTGAAACATGGCTTATGGGCTTCAATTGTGTATGCATTTACGAAAACACTTAGTATGCTTTGGCAAATGGTGTTGATGATTGTTTATTTATTTACGGGACAGCTTGGTCTTTCTTCTTTAGCTGGACCAGTAGGTATTTTTAGTGCGGTTGGGACAGCAGCACAAAGTGGATTATGGTCTTTAGTTAGTTTTACAGCTTTGATTAGTGCGAATGTTGGGTTTATCAATTTACTTCCAATTCCGGCTTTTGATGGTGGAAGGATTTTCTTCTTAATTGCCGAAAAGATTAAGGGTAAACCAGTTGATCCAAGATTTGAAAATACGGTTCATGCGATTGGCTTTTTCTTATTAATGCTTTTGATGATTTTGATAACTTACAACGATATATTAAGACTTTTCTAATGGAGGAATTATGTTAAAGGTTTCACATATTAAGAAATATTATGACGATTTTTTGGCAGTTGATGATTTATCTTTTGAGGTTAAACCTGGTGAGATTTTTGGCTTGCTGGGAGTTAATGGAGCCGGAAAGACAACAACTTTTAGAATGATAATTGGACTTTTGGAGCCTTCTAGTGGGAAAATTACGTTAGATGGAAAGCCTATTGATTATAGTGTGACTGATAAGATTGGCTTTTTAACGGAAGAAAGAAGTTTACTTACAAAGTTAACTGTTTTAGAGCAAGCTATTTATTATGGTGTTTTAAAAGGAATGAAGGAAGAAGACATCGAGAGACGATTAGATGAGCTTTTAGAAAAATTTAAGATTGCTGATTATAAGAATAAAAAGATAAAGGAACTTTCAAAAGGTAATCAGCAGAAAGTTCAATTTATAATGGCTATTATAAATAATCCTAAGCTTTTAATTTTAGATGAGCCTTTTTCAGGACTTGATCCTTTTAATGTCGAACTTTTTAAGGATGAAATAAAAGAGATGGCAAGTAATGGCAGTATGATCATTTTTTCTTCGCACCGAATGGAACATGTTGAACTTTTTTGTAAAAAGTTAATTGTCTTAAAAAATGGGAAGTCTGTTTTAGAGGGCGATTTAAAGGAAATAAAGCACAAGTTTAGGAAGAAGAATATTATTATATCAGGAGAAGTTGATACGGAAGAGATAAAAAAGATAAAAGGTGTGATATCTGTTAATAAAAACAATTTGGATTATGAGGTCAAGATTGCCGATGAGAGTGTTGTTGATTTAGTTTTTAAAGTTGTAAGTAAAGGTAAAAATATAACTAAATTTTTAGTGGAAGAACCAAGTTTAAATGAAATATTTATCGAAAAAGTAGGTGAGACTTATGAAAAATAAACTGAAGTTTTTAGTTAAAATAAGTCTAAATCGAAAAATAAAGACTAAATGGTTTGTTTTAGCTAATGTGATATTTGCTGTATTAATAGTTGGACTTTTTAATGCGGATACGATTATAAATGCTTTTGGTGGTGATTTTGACGAGGTTCAAAAGGTTTATGTCAAGGATAATAGTAATTCAGAGTATAAGACTTATAATCTTTTGAAGGAGCAAAATGAGTCTTATAAAAAGCTTACAAGTAATTCGGATAATGCGTTTAAATTTAAGAAGACTAAGGATAATGCTAAGGATATAATAAAAAAAGATAAGGATGCATGGGTTTTAGTAATCGATAATGATAAGGACAATGTTATTCGGGTAAAGCTTGTTTCAGAAGGCTATGCTAGTGCGAGTGAGTATGCACAAATTACGACGATTTTAAACGATGTTAAATCTTCTTTAGCTTTATCTTTGAGTAATATTAGTTCTGCTGAACTTAAGAAAATTTCATCACCGATTCAGCTTGAGAGAAAGATTTTAGATGAAAGCAAAAAGAGTGAAGCTGAAGGTACACAGATGATTATGAGTACGGTATTTCCTTTAATTATTTTACCATTTTTTGCTTTAACGATATTTTTAGTTCAGATGGTTGGAGCAGAAGTTAACGACGAGAAAACAACCCGAGGAATGGAAATTATTATTTCTAATGTTTCACCAAAAGTTCATTTCTTTTCGAAAGTAATTGCAAGTAATTTATTTGTTTTGGTGCAAGGAGTATTATTAGTTGGATATGCTTTACTCGGAATTGGAATTAGGTCTTATTTTGGAAGTAAAAGTATACTTGGGGCAAGTAGTTTTGATATAAAAGGTTTACTTAATAGTATAATTGGTAGTGATGTAATGTCTCAGCTTGGGTATGTTATTCCACTGGCTTTAATACTTATGATTTTGACTTTTATTGGATATGCTTTACTAGCCGGAATACTTGCTTCAATGACAACTAATACAGAAGATTTTCAACAGTTACAGATGCCAATTGTTATTTTATCTTTGGTGGGATATTATTTAGCAATGATGGCAGGTGTATTTGAAGGGTCAATTTTTATTAAAATATTTGCTTTTGTACCGTTTATTTCAGCAATACTTGCTCCGTCGCTTTTAATTTTAGGACAGATTGGGGTTGTAGAGTTTGTTATTGCAATTATACTTATGATAGTTACTAATTATGTCTTAATAAAATATGGCCTCAGAATTTATAAGGTAGGTATTTTAAATTATTCTTCGAAGAATTTATGGAAGAAAATGTTTAAAGCTTTAAGGAGATAGGTAACAATGGAATTTATCGAGAAACATAAACTTTTGATTTCAATAATTATTTTAGTTATTTTAGTTATTATGGTTGCCGGACAAAATAAAAAGGCAGTTATTGTAAATGCGACTGACCCAGAGAGTGTTAGTGAGCTTACTGCAGATAAAGATGTCGTAATTATTGACGTACGCAGTAAATCGGAGTATAATGATGGACATATTCCGCATGCTAAAAATATCGAATATACACAAATTAGAGATAAAGTTAAATATGATTTAAATACAAAGATTGCGGTTTATTGTCAAACAGGCGCTCGTAGTCATGTGGCTGCGGTTCAACTCAATGAAATGGGTTATAAGTATGTTTATGATATGGGTGGCATCGATAATTATAGAGGTAAACTTGTTAAATAGTTTACTTTTATGCATGGGTGGCGGAATGGTAGACGCGCTACTTTGAGGGGGTAGTGAGGGAGACCTTGTGCGAGTTCAAATCTCGTCTCATGCACCATTTTTTGAATTTAATGGGACTTTTTAAAGTCTCTTTTAATTTTTTGAAGAAAGAAGTGAATATAGATGAATGAGGTACCAAAGTTTTTATATAGAGGAATTAAGGTTAAGTTACAAGATATTGCTGGTTTTGATTTTAAAGGTGATATAACACCATATTACGAATCGAAAACAGATGATTTTGGCCGAGAAATTGTTAGAGATGGCAATGAGTATGGTATTTATATGAGTGATAATAAAAGGGTGGCAATGGGTGTATATGGAAAACCAGATATTACAGATGGAACAATTATAATAAAGATAGGTTTAGATGATTATTTGAGATATCCTTGTATAGGAATTGTTTATGAAATAGATACAGATAATATTTTGGTTCGGAGACCTTGGATAACAGGTTATTTAAAAGAAGTTTATAATAATGGTTTTCAAGGTAATGAATATATTACGGATTTTATTCCAAGAGAAAGTTATAAGATAATTAGAATTACGATAGGAGAAGATTATTTACATAAATCTTTAAAGATAGATGTAGATGATTTAGATAAATGCATTTTAAAATTACAGGATGAAATAAAGAAAAGAATTACAGATATTAATAATTTTGCAAGTTATGTTAAAAATATGCCAAAAGGTAAGCAGATGAGTTTAAGTATGTATAAAGATTTAATGGTAGATTTATTTGGAAGTAATGGAATAGCAAATAGGGATGATTTTGCTTTAAATGATGATAAAGATGGTTTAGATTTTTTGTTAAAAAAAGAATTGTATACGTATGATTTTCAGCATATGAAAGATATTTTGAGTTTAAAGAGAGATTTAAAAGATAATTTTGATGATGTTTTAAGTAATAGAAGATATTAGATTTTATTAAATGGGTTGTTTTTTAAAGAAATTTTGGCTTTTAAAATTATTTTGACATATGATTATAAAAAGATTGCTTAAAAGCGATAGTAAATGTTATAATTACAAAAGGAGATGATTGGTCATGAAGGATATAGGATTTAAGATGATGACTTTTTTGATGATTTTTTTAGTTCCAATATCTGTTTTGGCTGATCCAATAACAACAGATCCAACTAATCCTAGTACAGGAGATACAACTATACCTTCGACGCCAGAGGTTCCTAGTACAGGTGATAATACGAATCCGACACCTGATATATCTGATAATAATAATCAGTCTAATTCGCAAAATAATAGTGATAATGCTGGTGATGTTATTTATCAGCAGAACCAGAATACTAGCCGAAGTACAAATGCTAATTTAGGTTCTTTGAAAGTTGATGGAGTAGATATTGCGATTAATAATGAAATGTATGCGACAACGGGTAATGAAAATCCGTCGATTGTAGCTATTCCTAGTAGTGACAAAGCTTCAATTAAAATCGATAAGCCAGAGAAATTTGTATATGGTGATAATATAGTGACGATTACTATTACGGCAGAAAATTTTTATGTTGTTAAAACCTATACTTTGCATTTGAAATTAGTAAGTACAGATGCAACACTGAAAAATTTAAAAATAGATGGTAAAAAGGTAAAAATATCTGATAAAACCGAGTATAGAACGGATAAGAAAAAAATTAGTATCGAAGCAGTTACAAATAATAAAAATGCAACGGTTAGTTTTGAAAATGCGGATAATTTAAAACTTGGTAAGAACAAAGTTATTGTTAGAGTTACAGCTGAAGATGGGGTAACTGTAAAAGAATATATAATTAATGTTACTAGAGTTAAACATTTAATTGGCGATGTTGGAGTTACGGTTACAGTTAATGGTGAGAAAGCAGATTTTAAAGATTATAAGAGTAAAATAATTTATATTGATAATGAGGTTAATAAATTAAATATAAAATATAAACTTTCAGATAAGTATGCGGAAATCGACTTAAAATACGATAAAAAAATAGAAGTTGGCGATAAGGAAATTACTTTTACAGTAACTGCAGAAAATGGTAAAAAACAAGAATATGTTTTAAATATACATCGGTTTAGTATATTTGAAGAGATACTGGCTTCAGGAATCGGTGTTTGTATTATGGGAGCAGTGGCGGTTTTAATTTTCTTTATTGCTAAAAAGATTATAAAAGAGAAAAAACATAGAATTTACAAGGTTAAATTATAAAATCACAAATAATTATTTTTTGTGATTTTTTTGTGAAATATATGATATAATTTTTATAAGGAGGAAGTTTATGAAGAGAGTTTTATTATGTGGTTTACTTACTACAATTATTTTGTTTACTGGAGGCTGTGGCGACGAGGACGTTACGAATAATAAGAAAGCCGACGATAATAAAAAAGAAAATGTAGTAAAAGAAGAAAGTTCTAAAAATATTCATTGTACACTTTCTACAGAAAACAATGGAGTGTCACTTAATTCAGAATATACTATTCATGTTAATGGTAAATATGCGGATAAAGTAGAAACACTTGAAACGGTAAATGTTTCTTCTGATGAGTTAGCAAATTTTTATAAGAGTTATTTTGAAAACACTTATAATGCAATGAATGATTCATATGGTGGATATGATATTAATGTGTCGATTGATGGAACAAAGGTTACATCTGATACGACTATCGATTATACCAAGATGAATATTGAGCAACTTGCTAAAGATGATTCTTCAATAAATTCTATTGTTGAAAATGGTAAAATAAAAGCAGATGGACTTAGAAGTGTTTATGAAACTATGGGCGCAACTTGTAAATAAAAAAGTACTTAATCTATTTGATTTAGATTAAGTATTTTATTATAAATTAAGTAAAAAAAACGCTGAAACTGAATTTCAACGGATAATTACATAACTGGTGCTGGAAACAGGACTTGAACCTGCGACCTGCTGATTACGAAACAGCTGCTCTACCAACTGAGCTAATCCAGCGTATTGATATGTGAATTCAGGTACATAAACATTATATACTTTTTTTTACGTTTTGAATAGATGTTTTTGTTTAAATTTTAGTGTATAATGGTTTTTAGGGTGATTTTATGTCAGTAATTAAAGTTATGGATGAACTTCTTGCTAATAAGATTGCAGCTGGAGAAGTTGTTGAAAGATGTGCTTCTGTAGTTAAGGAACTTGTTGAAAATAGTATTGATGCGGGTTCAACAGAGATTAAGGTAGAACTTGAAGATGCCGGGACAAGGGAAATTAGGGTAACTGATAATGGCAAGGGTATGGATGAAACTGATGCAATTTTAGCTTTTTCAAGACACGCAACCAGTAAGATAAAAGATGAGGATGATTTATTTAGATTACAAACTTTAGGTTTTAGAGGTGAGGCTTTGGCGTCTATTGCAGCTGTTAGTAAGGTTGATTTAAAGACTAGTATGGGAGAAATTGGAACTCATGTGGTTATAAATGGTGGTAAGATTTTGGTGGTTGAAAAAGGCGATGCGAGACGAGGAACAATTATGACAGTTAGTGAACTTTTTTATAATACTCCCGCAAGACTTAAACACATGAAGAGTTTATATACGGAACTTGCTAGTATTACGGATTATCTGAATAAGCTTGCTTTATCAAGACCAGACATTAGATTTGTTTTAAAAAATAACGATAATTTAATTTTAAGAACTGATGGGTCTGGAAATTTACTTAAAGTAATTCAAAGTATTTATGGAAATGATGTAGCGAGAAGAATGATTCCAATTAAAAACGAAAATGCTGATTATATTATAACTGGTTATATTTCACTACCGGAAATTCATAGGTCAAGTAGAAATAATATGGTTACCATTGTTAATGGAAGAGTTGTGCGAAATCAAGAGATAAATAGGGATATAAACGATGCTTATCATTCATATAAGCCCGATAATCGATATCCAATTACGGTTATTAATATTTTGGTTGATCCTAGTGTGATAGATGTAAATATTCATCCGACAAAGATGGATATTAAGTTTAGTAAGATGGATAGTTTACTTTCTTTAATTCGGGATACGGTTGTTTCGGCAATAACTGGTAGGACTTTAATACCAGAGGTTCGAAAAGAGGATCCGATTAAACCAAGGTATGAAAATATGATGTTTAATTTGGAACGTCATGGGTCAAAGGTTGTACAGCCAGAACATATAGATTTACCTGATGAAAAAATTTTAACTAATAGTTTTGAAGAGGTAAAAAGTGAGATTAGAGAGCGTGAAGAGTACGAAGCAACTAAGAGTGAACTTATGCCAGAAATGTGGCCAGTTGGTTTAGTACATGGAACGTATATTGTCGCACAAAATGAAAAAGGAATGTATTTAATCGATGAACATGCGGCTAAGGAAAGGTGTAATTACGAAAGGTTTAAAAAGATGATGGGTAATCCAAAACTTGCTAGTACGCCACTTTTATTTCCAATTACGATTGAGCTTTCTAACGAAGAGTTTATGGTTTTGAAGGAAAATATGGATATTTTGCGAGAACTTAAATTCGATATCGAAGAGTTTGGAGTTAATTCAGTTATTATTAAAGAACATCCGGCTTGGATTCCTAATGATATGGTAGAGGAAGATATAAGAAGAATAATTGAAATTGTAATTCATACACAAAAAAAATTTGATATTGAAAAGTTTAACGAAAGTGTGGCAATTATGATGAGTTGTAAACATGCGATTAGAGCTAATACAAATATTACTTTAGATGATATGGAAGCTTTAATTGAAGATTTAAGAAAATGTAAAAATCCATTTAATTGTCCACACGGAAGACCTTCAACGATATTTTATTCTAATTACGATTTGGAGAAGTTATTTAAAAGAAGTGGATTTGACACTAAAAAATAAGACTTTTAGCTTAAGTCTTTTATTTTTAATTTATAGATGTTATAATTTTTTTAGAAAGAACGTGAAGAGAATGACTTATTTAGATTATAGTGCGACAACACCAGTATTAGATGAGGTTATGGATAGTTTTGTCAAGGCTTCAAAGTATATTGGAAATCCTAATTCACTTCATAAACTTGGAAGAGAAGCTAATGCTTTAATCGAGGCAGCTACTAGGCAGATTGCTTCGTTACTTAAGGTGGATAAGGATGAGATTATATATACTTCAGGAGCGAGTGAGGCTAATAATACGGTTATTAAAGCGATGGGGGATTATAAAAATA
Source organism: uncultured Bacilli bacterium (assembly GCA_944358545.1). GTDB lineage: Bacteria > Bacillota_I > Bacilli_A > RF39 > UBA660 > Coprosoma. The sequence continues at coordinate 21,655 of CALVRJ010000004.1, forward strand.
GGGGGTGCGAAATTATTACGACAGAACTTGAACATTCTTCTATTTATGCACCACTAAAGTATATGGAAGCTAAAGGGTTTATCATTAAATATGTTCCTTTAGTAGATGGGATTGTTTCTCTTTCGAAACTTGAAGAGATGATAAGCGAGAATACGGTTTTGGTAACGATTAGTATGGTTAACAGTGAAACTGGGGTTAGGCAACCAATTGAGGAGATTGGTAAAATGCTTAGGAAGTATCCAAAGGTAATGTTTCACAGTGATATTACTCAGGCTTTGGGAAAAATCCCTTTTTCTTTAGAAAATGTCGATTTTGCTTCTTTTTCAGCGCATAAGTTTTTTGGAATTAAAGGTATAGGCGGGCTTATAAAAAAGAAGAACATAAAAATCGAGCCACTTATTGGCGGAGGTAAAAGCACGACGATTTACCGAAGTGGAACACCACCTACAGCTTTGATTGTTTCAATGGCTAAGGCTCTTAGGCTTAGTTATGAGAATATGGATGAGGATATTTTAAGAATAAGGAAATTAAATAATAAGGTTAAAGATGAATTCAGTAAGTATGAGGGTGTTTATATAAATAGTAATAATAACTCGATTCCACATATTTTGAATATAAGTATTTTGAAATCGAAACCAGAGACATTTATGCATAGTTTAGAGGAAGATGAAGTGTATGTTTCAACAAAGAGTGCTTGTTCAAGTAACGATATTTCAAGAGCGGTTAAAGCAGTTACTTTAGATGATAAAAAGGCTTATCACAGTATTAGAATAAGCATTTCAAGGATTACAACGGAAGAGGATATCGATAATTTTTTAAAGGCGTTTGATAAAAGTTATAGAAAGTTGGGAAGTTTATGAAAAAAATATTTTTAAGTTTGTTTTTGTTCTTACTTATTCCTTTGGGAGCAAAAGCAGAGGTTGTAGTTAATTTATTTTACGGTGATACTTGTGCGTTTTGTCATCAAGAGAGAATATATTTAGATTCGCTCGAGAGACAATTTGGAGATAATATTATAGTTAGAGAATATGAGGTTTGGAACAACAAGGAAAATAATGATTTGATGATGGATGTTAAGGATAACTTTGATGATAAAGGTGATGGAGTTCCTTATACGGTAATTGGAAATAAGACATATACTGGTATTAGTGAAGAAATTAAAGATAGTATAAGAACAGATATTCTAGATGGCATAAAGTATCCAAAGTTAGATGCAGTTGAATATATAAAAAGTGGTAAAGAGGTTCCTACAAATTTATTAATCGATGGTGATAGAATGCTTTCTTTGCCAGTTATGGGGGAAGTTAATTTAGATAAAGATAGTTCGACAATACTTTCGTTTGTAATGGGTGTTTTAGATGCGTTTAATCCTTGTTCGATTTGGATTTTTGTGGTTTTAACCGGACTACTTTTAGCTATTTATGATAAGAAGAAGAGAACAAAACTAGGTCTTACTTTTGTAACGGTGGCTTCTTTAGTTTACTTTATATTTATGCTGACGAATGTAAATATGGTAATTAGTGAAGTTCCTTTAATGGTTTTAAGACTTGGGGTTAGTATTGCGTTGATTGTCGTGGGTGCTTTATTTATCGATTCTTTTATAAAATTTGAAAAGAAAGATAAAAGTTATTTAGGAAAGTTACAAGCTTTGATGGATAAAAGAGAGATGCCAATATTTATCGTGATTATGGCGGCTCTTTCAATGGTTGTAAGTACAGTACAGATTGCTGGTTCTGGGGGAATGCCAGTTTTATTCGAGATAGCTATGGATGTAAATGAGATTAGCGGTTTTACTTATGGTCTTAGAATATTTAATTATATTTTAAGTTTCTTCCTTGTTAATTTGGCTATGCTATTTATTATTACAAAGCTTATAGATAGGCTTGTAATGAATACGACGTTAAGATCTTATTCAAGGCTTATTGGGGGAATTTTAATTCTTTTAGCGGTCGCATTTTTGATATTTTTCCCAGAAGTTCTTAGATTTGTTTCATAAAGGTGGGTTATTCCATCTTTTTATTTGTTTTTTTATGTTTTTAAGGTATAATATTTATTGGTGATAGAAATATGTTTGAAAATTTAGGAGATAGATTACAAAGTGCGCTTAATAAAATAAAAGGTTATGGAAAGATAACTGAGGATAATATAAGCGATGTCACGAGAGAAATTAGACTTGCTTTACTTGAAGCGGATGTTAATTATAAGGTTGTTAAGGAATTTATAAATAATGTCAAAGAGAAGGCTTTAGGTGAAGAGGTTAAGAAGAGTTTAAAACCGGGAGAGGTTTTTGTTAAGATTGTTAAGGATGAGCTTGTAGATTTACTTGGTAAGGAAGATGAGCCACTTATTGTGGTTAAGCCAATGACGATTTTAATGATGGCAGGTCTTCAAGGTAGTGGTAAAACGACAACAACTGGAAAATTAGCTTTGCTTTTAAGAAAAAAATATGGTCTTAAGCCTTTAATGGTTGCTTGTGATGTTTATCGTCCAGCGGCTATTAATCAACTTGAACAATTAGGAAAAGAGCTTAATATACCAGTTTATAGTGAAGGTCAGGGAAATCCGGTGGAGATTGCCAAAAACGGTGTAGAGTACGCGAAGGAAAATGGATACAATTATGTTTTAATCGATACGGCTGGTAGACTTCATATAGATGATGATTTGATGGAAGAACTTCAAAAGATTAATGAAGAGGTTAAACCTAATGAAATTTTGCTTGTTATCGATAGTATGATGGGTCAAGATGCGATTAATGTCATTGAAGGTTTTAATGAAAGGTTACCTCTTACTGGGGCAGTTTTGACAAAACTCGATGGTGATACGAAAGGTGGTGCAGCTTTATCAATTAGGCATTTGACAAATATTCCAATTAAGTTTGTCGGTGTTTCTGAAAAGATGGACGGTTTAGAAGCTTTTCATCCGGAACGCATGGCCAATAGAATTCTCGATATGGGTGATTTAATGGGAATGATTGAAAAGGCCGAGGATGTGTTTGATGAGGAAGAGACTTTAAAAGCAGCTAAGAAGCTACAAAAAGGTAAGTTTGATTTGGAGGATTTTTTGACGCAACTTAACCAAATTAAAAAGCTTGGACCACTGGAGAATTTAATTAAGTTATTGCCAGGGGCCAAAAAGATGGGGCTTAACAATGTGAGTATCGATCCAAAGCAAATGGCACATATTGAAGCAATTATTTTATCGATGACACCAGCCGAGAGAAGAAATCCAGATATTTTAAAAGCTAGTAGGAAAAGAAGGATTGCGGCTGGATGTGGCAGAAGTGTCGAAGAAGTAAATAGATTACTTAAGCAATTTGAACAAATGAAGTTGATGATTAAGCAGATGAAAAACGGTAATTTGAAGATGCCTTTTTAGGAGATGATAATGGATGAATATAGATGAGATGTTAAAGGATAATGTGGCAAATGGCCGAAGGTTTTGTTTTTTGTCAGAAGTAACTGGAACAGATGGAAATGATTTACTTTTTAATGGATTTGTTCATGGGAAAGTTAAGGTTAATGATGCTATTTATATAATGAAGCAAGATGAGCCAATTATGGTGGCAACTATTGGTGACTTAAAGGTAGATGACAAATCTTTAGAAGAGGTTTGTGATAAAAGATGTGAAATTAGAATTAAGGATATTAAAGATAAGGTTAAAACTGATGGTTTTATCGTGATTACTAGTATTAGACCACAAAGAGAGGTGAAACTCGATGTAACTGTGGAAAATCCTTTTTTACTTGGGCTTTCTTACGGTTTTCAAAGGTTTGGAAATGATATGAATTATTTAGTAGCTTTAATAAAGGAACTTACTAAGGCTAATTATTTAGTACCAGTTATTTTGGCTTCAGTGCCAGAGGGAATAAAAGATGGAAAGATGCCAGAGGGAACGGTATTTTCTGTGCCATCATTTTTAAATCCAAGTGATAAGAGTAAAAGTTTGCTTCCGGTTTTTACCGATTTTGAAGAGGTTCGGTCTTGGAAGAATGATGTTTGGCAAAAGCAAAAGACAACTATTGTAACAAACTTTAAGGATACGGCAGATTTATCTAAGAAAAACGACAATGGAATGGTTATTAATCCATTTGGAGAAAATCCAATTATTTTAACAACTGAAATGATAGATGGTATTTTAAATAATGGAAAGAAAGATTAAACTAAGGTTTAATTTTTTTTTATGAAAAATAATGACTTTTAGAAGCCATTATTCATGAATTTACAACAACTGCCTGGGTCATTATTGATTATTTGATTTTCTTCAGTAGTGGTGTATGCAGGAGTGTATGTATGATTGTAGATATGTTTGTTAATTACGTGAGTATTAATTGGACAGATATGTTTTACTTCGTGACAAAATTCTCTTTCGACACATTTATTGATTACTGGTTCGATTATTGGGCAATTTGGTTCTTCATTACAGCCACACCCCATGTTTGGATTTACTGGCATTCCAAAATTTCTTTTAAACATTATTTTTCCCCCTTGTCTAATTTATGATATGTAGGTTTTAAACCTTTGATTATGTCAAATGTTTATAAGACGCTTTATTTATAATATTAGGTGTGATAAAATATAAATAAAAATTAGAAGGGATTTGGTTAAATATGAAGTATAAAGTGATACCTAAAAGTGGTATGGCTATTTTGAAAAAAAATAGTAGAATACATGCGATTATTGGAGAGAATGTATTATTTAAACAAGCTAATGAATATATCGATAGCCATTATAAGTTTGAATTTCTTGAAATTTCAAAGCCTCGGGATAAGCATTTAGAAACAGATGTTCTTGGGAATCGGATTTTTTTGGACAAAGATGATTCAGGAGAGTATAAAATAAGTGGAGATATAGTAAATAAAATTAAAGTTATTAGATTTAATGACATGTAAAAAAGATAACGCTTTGGTTATCTTTTAATTTTATTAAATATTTCTTCTGGCTTAAGTTTAGTTTGTTTTTCTTTATATTGTGGTTTTAAATGAAGATGAAAATGTTTTACTTCTTGATATAAACCATTATTTTGAACTAAGGTTAAACCATCAGTATTTAATTTTTCTCTTAATGTTTGGTCTAGCTTTCTGGCAACATCCATGATGTGGATTAATGTTTCATTATCAATATCAAATAAATCTTTATAATGTTTTTTTGGAACGATTAAGGTATGTCCATTAACATCTGGGTTTGTGTCTAAGAAAGCTTTAACAACATCGTCTTCATAAACTGTATATGAAGGAATTTCTCCTTTTACTATTTTACAAAATATGCAATCCATAATTTCACCTCATTTTCAGTATACCACAAAAAGAAAAGAAATTATTCTTTTCACGTGAATATCTGCGAATATTCTATTTTTATATTGGTAAAATAGGTTATTTTTTATACAAAAAGGTAGGAAAAATATATAAAAAATGTTAAAATATAGCTGGAAGGTGAAATTTATATGCAAAATATTTTAAAGATAGAAAATCTAACAGTTAAAGTTGGATATAAAGAAATTTTGAAGGATTTTAATTTAGAGATTAAGTCTGGAGAAATTCATGCGATTATGGGGCCTAATGGGACTGGTAAGAGTACCCTTACTAAGGTTATTATGGGAGACCCTAATTATAAAATTATTAAAGGAAGTATTTATTATAATGATAAACTTCTTAATGATATGCCGGTTAACGAAAGAGCTAATTTAGGTATTTTCTTAGGTATGCAGATGCCAATGGCTATTGAGGGTGTTAGTAATGCGGATTTCTTAAGAAGTGCTTTAAGAAGCAGGGAAGGTAATGATTTTAAACTTTTACCTTTTATTAAAGAACTTGATAAAACGGTTGACAAGTTACATATGGATCCGGAAATGATACATAGAGGAGTTAACGATGGATTTTCTGGTGGTGAAAGAAAGAAAAATGAAATTTTACAGATGAATATTTTGAAACCAGATGTCGTTATGTTAGATGAAATTGATTCAGGACTTGATGTCGACAGTTTAAAATTAGTTGGTGAGAGTGTCATGGATTATTATAAAGAGAAGAAACCAGCAATTTTACTTGTTACTCATTATCATAGACTTCTCGATTATATTAAGCCAGATTTTGTTCATATTATGCGAGATGGAAAAATCGTTAAGAGTGGAGATGCTAATCTTGCTTACCGAATTGAAAAGGAAGGCTATGATAAAGTAGTTGGTGAGGCAGATGAATAAAATAATTTTCGATGGTGATAAAACTCGGTTAGTAGAAACTGACGGAAATATTAGTTTTGAATTAGTTAAACGCGATAATGCTTTAGATGTATACGATATTAAAATTGTAATCGAAGATGATACGGATATTTTAGTCGAATGTCATAGTGATTTTAAGGCTTCAGTGGAAATTGATGTTTTGAAAGAGGTGAAGGCTAATTTATACGAGTTTAAAACGGATGGTGATTATAAGTTTCAATATAAGTATAATTTAGAAAAAAAGGCTGATTTGCGGGTTGAGAAAGTTTACGATGTAAAAACAGCTAATGAGATGACGATTATCGATTTAAATGGTGATGAGGCAAAGTTAAATTATTTCTTTAAAACTGTAAGTACAGATAAAGAAAAATACAGTTTTTTAGTTCATCATAATGGTAAAAAATCAATAAGTAACATAATAAATAATGGAGTCAATATTTTAAACGGGTCTTTGGAGTTTAATGTTTCTGGTTTTGTCAATAGAGGAGTTATCGGATGTGACGTTAATCAAAATAATAGAATAATAAATTTAACGAGAAATAAATGTGTTATAGAGCCTAATTTGTTTATTGATGAATATGATGTTGTGGCTAATCATGCGGCACATATTGGAACGTTTTCATTCGATGAAATTTTCTATTTGATGAGTAGAGGTATTCCAGAGGAAGATGCGGAGAATTTACTGACTAAAGGTTTTTTACTTAAAGATATTACAAAATATAAAGAGGAACTTAGTGAGGTTATAAATAAGTATTGGAGGTGATGATTATGCACCGCGAGGATTTTAATGTTTTAGGAACAGGAGTTATTTATTTTGATAATGGAGCGACGACATTAAAACCGAAGATTTTAGCCGAAGCAATCAGCGATTATTATAATAATTACAGTAGTAATGCTCATAGAGGCGATTACCAAATGAGTATTAAGGCAAGTTCGATGTATGAAAGGACTCGTGAACTTACGAGAAGACTTTTAAACGCGGATAATGCTAGTGAAATTGCGTTTACTAGTGGTTCAACTGATTCAATTAACAAGATTGTTTTTGGCTATTTCAGGTATCATTTGAAAAAAGGTGATGAGGTTTTACTTACTAAGAGTGAACATGCATCAACTTTACTTCCGTGGTTTGAACTGGCTGATGAGTTAGGGCTTTCTATTAAATATATAGATCTTGATGATAATCATGAAGTAACTATAGATAATGTTAAAAGAGCGATTACTTCTAAGACTCGGGTTATTTCTATTGCTCACGTCAGTAATGTAATGGGGGATATTAGACCTATTAAGGAGATAAATAAAATAGCCCATGAAAAGGGAATTTTAGTTCTAGTTGATGGGGCTCAAAGTGTGCCACATATGAAGATAGATGTTAAGGATTTAGATATTGATTTCTTAGCTTTTTCCGCTCATAAGATGTGTGGTCCAACTGGAGTTGGAGTTTTGTATGGTAAAAGTGAGCTTTTAAAAGAATTTCGGCCAATTATTTTTGGCGGAGGCATGAATGCGGATTTTAGTACAGATGGGACGAGAATCTATAAAGAGATGCCAGATAAGCTTGAGGCTGGTACACCAAATGTTGCCGGGGTAATAGGCTTTGGCTTTGTGATTAAATATTTAATGAATATCGGTTTTGATAAGATTCATGAATATGAAAAAGAGCTAAAAAAATATGCGGTTTCAAAATTAAAAGAAAATCCTAATATTACCATTTATAATGAAAACAGCGAATCGGCAGTTATTGCTTTTAACTATGAGGGTATTTTCCCACAGGATGTAGCAATTTATCTCGATAAATACAATATATGTATTAGGGCTGGTAATCACTGTGCGAAGATATTAAAGGATGAGATTCATAAAAAGAATACGTGTAGAGCTAGTTTATATTTTTATAATACTAAAGAGGAGATTGATAAGCTTGTAGATGCACTTGCCAATCCTAATATAAAAAACGAGATTATTTAAATTTCGTTTTTTATAATTATGGATAATTTTTATATTGTATGTTATTATTTATGTAATATTAATTAAAATATTTTATGATGGGAGAGTTATATATGGTAAAACCAAAAAAGTTACAAAAAGGCGATACTGTTGCGATTGTGAGTCTTTCAAGCGGAATGGCAGGTGATGATTTATTTAGGCATAGATATGAACAGGGCAAAAGAAGACTTGAAGAAGTGTTTGGTTTAAAGGCTATTACTATGCCAAATGCTTTAAGAGGAAGTGATTATCTTGCAAAACATCCAGAGGCCCGGGCTGAAGATTTTATGAATGCTATAAAAGATAAAAACATAAAAGGAATTATATGCAATATAGGTGGGGCTGATACGGTTAGATTACTACCTTACATTGATTATGACCTTATAAAAGAAAATCCAAAAGTTTTTATGGGGTATTCTGATACAACGGTTAATCATTTTATGATGTATAAAGCGGGAGTTACTTCGTATTATGGTCCAGCGGTGATGGGTGAGTTTGCCGAAAATTATGAAATGCATGATTATACGAAAAAGTATGTTAAAGAAGTGTTATTTCAAAATAAAGAAAATATTAAAATTATTTCTAGTCCAGAGTGGACAAGTGAATATTTAGATTGGGCAAATGCTGAATATGATAACGTAAAAAGAAAAATGAATAAGGAAAAACACGGATATGAAATTTTACAAGGTAAAGGTATTTTTGAAGGTGAATTATTAGGTGGATGTTTTGATGTTTTTCCAATGTTTATTGGAACAGATATATGGCCAAAGAAAGATGAATGGAAAGGTAAGATATTATTTTTAGAAACTAGTGAAGATGAACCAGAACCTGACTATATTGAATATTATTTGTGTAATTTAATTGCTCAAGGAATAATTGATGAGATTAATGGAATTATTGTAGGTAAACCTCAAAATGAAAAATATTATGAAGAATATAAAGAGGTATATAAAAGACTTATTTCTGAAGAAGCAAATAGGCCTGATTTACCAATTTTATACAATGTTAATATTGGTCACACTGCACCTATGTGTATATTTCCTATGGGACAAAAAGTGAGAGTTGATTTAGAAAAAAAAGAAATTGTTTTTCTAGAAAAGCCAATGAGTGACTAATTATTGAATTTAAAATAAATGATTTGCTAAAAAAAACTTGTTACAATATGATATGAACCGTTTTTTGTTTATAAAGAAAAATTCTATTGTAGAACTAGGAAGAATGTGTTACAATGTATATAGATGAAGGAAACTTCATATAATAAAAAGGGAGTACTTAAGCATTGCCTAAAGTACTTGCTCAAAAAGTTTTTTTGTTTAAGTACTTAATCTATAAAAGATTGAGTACTATTTTTTTATACATAGAATCATTAATGAAACTATTAATAAAATGATGATTATTACTTGAAAAGTAATTAAAAAATCCTTTTTGTTCATAAAACATCAAGCCTCCTTCTATTTGAAGTTGGCAAGTACTCAAGACAGTTAAAGTATTCCCTAAAGAAAATTATACCAAACATTTGTTTTGTGTGCAAGCACTTTGGACTTTGAAACCAACATGTTTTAAAGTATAAATTTATAGCAGTGTCATATAGGTAAGAAAAAAATATTTTAAATTTTTCATTTTTTTATATTGACAAGTGTATGAAAATACGCTTATAATGTAGACGGTGGTTATATGGAAGTTAATAATCCAAAATATAGGAATCAAGGTATTCACGTTGTATGTAGTATTTTTACTGTTGACAAAGGAGTGACAAAAGTTTTACTTATTAGAAGAAAGAATGAACCTTTTAAAGGAATGTGGGCTTTAGTTGGCGGGGCTTTATACAATGATGAAGAGTTAATCGATGGCTTAAAGAGAGAACTTAAAGAAAAGACTGGAATCGAAAATATTCATTTGGAAATGGCAAATGTTTATAGCAGGATTGATAGATCACCAGTTATGAGAATGGTTGCCATTTCTTATATTGGAATAGTTGATAAGAATAAGCTTTCAATTTTAAAAGAGACTTTAAAGACTGTTGATTGTGATTGGTTTCCTTTAGATAGAATTCCGAAACTTGCTTATGATCACAATGAAATATTAGAGGATGCGGCAAAGTTACTAAAAGAGAGAATAAAAAAGACAGATATGCTTAGGTATTTATATCCATCTGGATTTACAATGCCGGAGATTCAAAAGGTTTATGAAAGTATTTTAGGTGTTAGCTTTGATAGAAGAAATTTTAGAAAAAAATTACTTAGTTTAGGTTTTATAAAAGAGACTAATAAAACAGAAAGGTTTGAGGGAAAGAAACCCGCTAAGATATATGAGTTTAAAAAACAAAATGAGATAAAAAGTATTTTTTAACTTTTTTATTCCAGTGTGAAGTGTAACTTTGTACATATGTATTAAGGAGGATAAAATGTTTGTAGTGATTAGACGAAATGATTATAGTAAGGAAATTGTAAGAAAAAGATTGCGTTATGGTGGATTTGAAGATGAGTTTAAATTTTATGACGATATATATCTGAGGGGATGGGATTACGATATTTATGAAATTGATAAGACATTAGTAGTGATTAGTTATGATAAAGATTTATTTTATCTAAAATTTGGTGATGCTTCTCGTAGGATTATTAAAGAAATTCTTTCAAAAGATAGTGAACTTGGTTTTTTAAAACTTAGTAAATATATGAATTTTTCGGCGGCCATTTTAAAAGATAATTTACTTTGGGGATGTTCATACGGACCTGCCAGAACTGCTTTTTGGCCAAATCTTTGTTATTGTAATTTAGGTGGTAAGGCGGAGATGTATGCCGATAATGGTGCGGAGATATTATTTTCGGAATTTTTAAGTAAAGATGATAAACTCGTTTATTTATATAATAAAGAGGGTTTGAATATATATGAAGAGGGTAAACTTAAAGTTTTGAAGAAATAATTGGAAAGGAAAATGATATATGTTAAAATTTAGATTGTTAACAGAAAATGAAATGAAAGAAATGTCAAAGTATGGGTTTGGAAAGATACCAAAGGTTACTGATTTTGCTATTTTATCTGGTATTTCAGGCAATTATTTGACAAAAGAAGAATATTATGATTTGGATAGAAGAAGAGAGAAAGATAGGTATCGTTGGCTACTTTCTTCTGATATTTGTGTTTATCATAGCTATGTTAATGATAAAGGTGAAGTTTTGGACTGGGGCCTTAGTCATTCTTTTCCAGCAGCGGTTGATAGAAAGGGCAATATTACTTATGCTATATGTAATGAACCTGGTTACGGAATACGTCCGGTTACTGTTTTGAATGAGGATATTGCGATAGGTGCTAATATTATTGACGAAAATATTATGGAAAATGAGAAATTTTTGGTTTTACAATATGGAGAATATATTAGAGATGTAGTAGATGAAGATTTAAACTATTATTTAGATAAGGAGTTAGAGGAAGGAAATATTTTTAAAACTTCTAAAGAATATTATCCATATTGGCGTTATTATGATGTAAAGGAATCCTACTGTCGTCATATGCCAATTTTTAGAAAAAGCACAAATGAAAATTTTCAAGAGTATTTATTTAATGGAAAAAAATTTGTAGTTGTTAGAACAAATAAGAACAGTTTGAATATCGGTAATAAATTACATGATGATAGAAGAATAGAACCTGATAAATCTTATTGGTTAATGGTTGAGCCTATTCAATGGACACTTTATATGGATAATAATTTGATGGTTGCTGATGAGGTTTTGCTTTGTGGTGAAGATAGTAGACATTGCCTTGTTCATTCTCCATATAGGCCTAGATATAATTTTGATAATACCGATAATATGAAGATGGATAATTATTTAAATAAAGTGTTTGCAAAAGATATTATTCCTAGTAATTCTTTATATAAAAAAGAATTTCCTAGGGATAGAGATAGTTATAAAAAATTAGTTAAGCTTTTAAATAATTAGATATAAAAATTTTAAAAAAAATATGAAGATGGATTTTTAGAAGATTCATCTTTTTATAATGCTTTAATAGAACAAAAAATAATTTTCTTTTTTTAATTTTATATTGACACGGTGTCAGAAGAGATATATAATGAGAATGTAATTGACATAATGTCAGGAGATGATTAAATGCACAATGACTTAAGAAAAAATGAAATAGTAAATGCTTGTATGAAATTATATGACAAGTATCAGTTTAAAGATATTACGATGAAATTAATCAGTGAGGAAACATCTTTTTCAAGGCCTTCAATTTACAATTATTTTGAAACAAAGGAAGAGATATTTTTAGCTTTATTTGCCAAGGAATATGATGAATGGAGTGATGAGGTTAAAAGTATTTATGATGAAAATGATGCTCTTTCAAAAGATGAATTTGCGAGAAAGCTTGCTTATTCAATGAAAGATAGAGAAAGGCTTTTAAAATTACTTTCCATGAATATGTATGATTTAGAAGAAAATAGTAGAATGGAAAGGCTTATTGAGTTTAAAAAATCATATAAGGAAGCTGTTCATTCAGTGAAGATGTGTTTAGAAAAGTTTTTCCCAGAAATGAGTGAGGAGAATATTACTGAATTTTTATATTCGTTTTTCCCATTTATGTTTGGCATATATCCTTATACAGTAGTTACAGATAAGCAAAGAGCGGCAATGGAAAAGGCAGAAGTTAATTATAAATATTATTCTATTTATGATATGGCTTATATGGGAATTAGAAAGTTACTCGGGTGATTTATGAAAAAGATAATATTTATAGTTTTAGGAATAATTTTATTAATATTTTTAATTTTTGTTTATGCTAGTTTTAAAAATAATAAAGAAGAAGTGGAGGACGAGATGATAATAAGAGTTAGTTCAGGCGATAATGTTATTACATTTGAACTCAATGATAGCAAGGCGGCTAAAGATTTGTACAGTCAGTTACCACTTGATTTAGAAGTTTCTGACTTTAGTACAAATGAAAAAGTTTTTTATCCAGAAAAGTTAGATGCTTCAGATGCCCCATTTGCAAAAGGTGGTAAAGGAGTACTTGCTTATTATGAACCTTGGGGTGATGTTGTAATGTTTTATGATGATTTTAGTTCAAATAATGATTTGTATGAACTCGGAAAAGTAATTGATGGCGTGGATATGATTGAAAATTTAAGTGGTAATATTGTAATAGAAAAGGTAGAAGGGTAGGAGATATTATGATTACAAAGAAAGCTTTAGAAAATCACGATTCAATTTTTGAAGGGGTTAAATATGCCCCAGCTGGAGAGACTAGACCGATGGGGGAGACTAATCCAGAGTATGTCGAGACGTTTTTGAATTTTGCGTTTGATGAAGTTTATGACCATGGAAGTTATGAAAAGAAACTTAGATGGATGGTTATTTTGGCAAGTATGATTGCCCAAAATACAAGAGATAGGTATAAGGTATTTTTAGCTGCTGGACTTAATATTGGAATTACACCTGAGGAAGTTATGGAAATAGTTTATCAAGCTGTTCCTTACTGCGGAATTGCAAGAGTATTTGATATTATTTACGATACTAATGCAGTTTTAGAAGCTAATGGAGTGAAACTTCCAGTAAAAGGTGGGATAAGAGTAAGTCATGAAGATAGATTTAAAGAAGGTTTAAAGGTTCAAAAATCTATTTTTGGTGATGAGAATATTGAAAATATGCGAAAAACAGCGCCGGAAGATGAGAAACATATTCAAGATTATTTAAGTGCGAACTGTTTTGGCGATTATTATACGAGAAGTTATTTAGATGTTCGAACAAGAGAAGTTTTAACTTTGGCAATGCTTATTTCTCTTGGAGGATGTGAGCCACAGGTTAAAAGTCATATTCAAGGTAATTTAAATGTTGGAAATACAAGAGAATTTTTAATCGAAACGGTTACACAACTTTTACCATATATCGGTTATCCAAGAGCGCTTAATGCCCTTAGATGTATAGATGAGGTTACAAAGTGAGAATTTTAGTTTTAACAGGAAGTCCACATAGAAGAGGTACATCTAATACTTTAGCGGATGAGTTTATAAAAGGAGTACAAGCATCTGGACATGAGGTTATCCGGTTTGATACTCCTTTTTTGAATATTCATCCTTGCATCGGATGTGACCGGTGCGGAATGAATGGTCCCTGCGTGTTTAACGACGATATGCCAAAGATATTAGATACGATTTTAGATTCTGATATGATAGTTTTTGCAACACCAATTTATTATTTTGGCTTTTCATCACAGATTAAAGCGGCAATCGACAGGTTTTATTCGAGAAATGGAAGGATACAAAGTAAGCATTTAAAGTCGGCTTTTATTGTCACGGCGTGGAATAATGATAATCAGGTTATGCGGTCAATAGATAAACATATAGATATTTTAATAGATTATTTGAATTTAGATAATTTAGGAAAAATTTTAGCCAAAGGTTATGGTTATGTCGGAGCTAGATTAGAAGATGAATATAAAAAGGAAGCTTATGAACTTGGAAGGAGTGTGAGGTAGTTTTATGATAGATGCTTATGCACATGTGTTACTACCAGAGTTTTATAAAAAATGCTTGAGATTAAGCCTTATTTAAAAGAGGTTATGCCTTTTATAAACAACGAGGTTTTAACTGATATAGAAAAGAGAAGAGAGCTTCTTCCGAAAGGAGTTTTACAAATTATTTCACATGTAAACGTGAATCCTGAGGATTATGTGGATGGAGATGAAGCTTATAAGCTGTGCTTTTCGGCAAATGAAGAACTGATAGATGTGATTAATAAAAATCCGGATATATTTTATGGCGGTGTGGCAATGGTTCCGATGAATAATATAGACGGAGCAGTTAAAATAATGGAAGAGCAGGTAAAGAATAGTGATAAATTATTTGGAATTCAGCTTTTTACAAGAGCTTTAGGTAAAAGTATTGCGGCAGATGAATATAGGAAAGTATTTGAAGTTGCTTATAAAAATAATTTGACTATTTGGATTCATCCAATTTTTGATGAGAGAAAACCCGATAATAATTTAGTTTTTAGCTGGGAATATGAGCTTTCACAGGCAATGATGGAAATTGTAAAGGCCGGAATTTTTAAAGATTTTCCTAATATAAAGATAATTATTCATCATGCAGGAGCGATGGTGCCGTTTTTCTCAGGCCGAATTAAATATATTTTAGGAGATGAGGCACTTGATGATTTTAAGAAGTTTTATGTCGATACGGCTATTCTTGGAAATCCAAAAGCTTTGGAACTCGCTTTAGATTTTTATGGGCTAGATCATATTCTTTTTGGAACTGACGCACCTTTTGGTATTTTGCCAGCTGGCGGAACTAAAGAGATAAAAGAGGCGATAGAAAGGATGAATATAAACAAAGATGAGCGCGATAGTATTTTTTATAAGAATATTGTAAATATGATAAACGAGACTAAATAGTTTCGTTTTTTATTTAAAATTTTTTAATTAAAATTTGTATATTTTTGGATTTTACTATATAATTATGGTGTGGTGATGGGGATGAAAAAATGTGCACTTGTGTGTAATCCTAATAGTGGGCACAATAAAAAGAAGCCGATTATCGAAAAAATGATAGATGTATTAAAAGATTATGATTATGAGACAGAAGTTTATTATACGAAGTATTCTGGTCATGCAAAGAAGATTATCATGAGTTTAAAGGACGATATTGATTTAGTTGTATCACTTGGCGGCGATGGAACTTTCAATGAGGTTGTAACAGGTAATTTTAAGAGACCAAAAAAGCTTCTTTTATCACATATTCCACTTGGAACGACTAATGATTTGGGGGCAATTTTTGGTCTTGGAAAAAATCCAATTACAAATTTAAAAATGATTTTAGAAGGTACAGTAAAAGGTATTGATATATGTATGATTAACGATCAACCTTTTGTGTATGTCGCAGGTCTTGGAAAATTTACGGACGTGGCTTATAATACGCCAAGAAAACTTAAGAAGAATTTCGGTTATATGGCTTATATGTTTAATGCTTTAAAGTCATTTAATCAGAAGACTCATTTATTTGAGATGAGTTACGAGATTGATGGAGAAGTTTATACTGGTCTTTATTCTTTTGCTCTTGTTTGTAATGCGAGAAGAATGGCGGGCATAAATGTTTTTCAAGATGTAAAAATGGATGATGGAAAATTTGAGGTTTTATTTTCAAATATTACGGCAAAGAAGGATATTATAAAGAGTTTATATTATTTTAAGGCGAATGGAATTAAAAATGTTCCAGGATTTTATTTCTTTAGAACTGATAATTTAAAAATTAGACTAAAAGATTATCCGAAAAACAATTGGTGTATAGATGGGGAGAAGCTAAGAGATAGAAGTTTAACTTTCGACATTAAGATTGTTAAGGGTCTTGAGATGCTTTTACCTAATAAAGAGCTTAAGAATATATTTATATCATAATTGCTTTTTGATTATATTTTTGGTATAATTGAAGAGCTTTTTAACGAAAAAGAAAGGAGACGGAAATGAGTAAAATTAAAATTTTTGCGCTCGGTGGTTTAAACGAGGACGGAAAGAATATGTATGTTGTCGAAGTTGACAGGGATATATTTGTTTTTGATGCTGGTTTAAAGTATGCCGATGATAAGATGTTAGGCGTCGATTATATTATTCCTAACTATGATTATATTAAAGATAATATTAAAAGAGTAAAAGGAGTTTTTATAACTCATGGTCATGACAATTATATGGGAGCTTTGTGTGATATTTTAAAAGAGGTTCCTGAGCTTAAGATTTATGGTACTAAATTTACTTTAGAGATTATCAAAGATGAACTTGAAAGTGATGGCATTAAGAGTAATAATTTAATAGAGATTACACCACATAAAAAGATCGATTTTGGTAAAAATAGTATTTTCCCAATAACTGTAACTTATATGATTCCAGATGCGGTTGGATATGTTTTATATACTCCAGATGGGGCAATATTCTATACGGGTAATTTTGTATTTGATCCAACAATGCTTGGTCCTTATAAGATGGATATTGGAAAGCTCGCTTACGTTGGTAAACAAGGAGTTTTATGTTTACTTTCAGAGTCACTTTATGCAGAGAAGAAAGGTTTTACTTCTCCAAATCATAGGGCGGCTGATGCGATAAGCGAGGTTGTTAATAATCATGATGGCCGAATTTTATTTAATATTGATCAAACACAGATTTATAGAGTTCAAGAACTTTTTAATGAAATTAAACATACGAAACGAAATGTAGTTATTTTAGGAAAGAGAATGGAACAAAATATTTTAAAGGCAATAAATATGAAATATGTAAATTTTGATGCCAAAAGAATTTGTTCAATTAAACATGTAAATGATGAGGGAATTATTGTAATTATTTCTGACGAAAGAGAAAGACCTTTTTCTAATTTGAAGAGAATTGTTAGAGGTTATGATAAGTTTGTGACAATTACCGATAAAGATACGTTTGTTTTAGTATCACCAATTGACGATGGAATGGAAGGAACTGCTACAAAGATTTTAGATACATTAGCGCGTATTGGGGTAGATACTGTTGTTTTAGATAAGCGCAATTACTTGTCACATCATGCTTCTTCAGAAGATTTGATGTTGATGATTGATTTGATGAAACCAAAATATTATATGCCAGTTATTGGTGAATATCGTCAGCAAGTAGCTAATGCGAATGCGGCTAAACAAATTGGAATGAAATGTGACCATATTTTACTTAAGTTAAATGGTGATGTAGCTTATTTCGAAAATGGCGAACTTGTCGATAAAGATATGAAAGTACCTGTGGATGACATTTTAATCGATGGACTTTCAGCAGGGGACGTTGGCGATTTAGTTATTAAAGACCGTGAGCTTTTAAGTGATAATGGTATTGTTATAATTACAGCTACATTAGATAGAAAATCAAAAGAAATTTTAGCTGGACCAGAGGTTTTGACAAAAGGTTTTGTCTATGTTCGCGACAATATCGATTTGATTAAAGAAGTGGCAAAGATTTCAACAGAAGTTATTCAAAAGAATGTTAAGGGAAATTATGTCGACTTTAATAAGGTTAAATCAGGTATTAGAGATAAGGTAGGAAAATATTTATACGATGAAACTGAGTGTAAACCGATGGTTATAGTTGTCATAGGAGAAGTTTAAAACTTCTTTTTTTGACCTATAAGGTTCATCTATTTAATTAGGTGAATATGATAAGATGAGGGGATGAATTTAATGAAAATTATAAAAAAAATGAAGAAAAAGTTAACTAATACAGTTTCTAACGCTTTAAAAAATAGTAAAAGAGAGGAATATGTTACAGAAGGTTTTGGGTTAGTAAAACATGAAGAAATGGATGAATGGATAAAGTTTGTCGATGCAGCATTGATAGGAACGAAATATAGTGATAATTATTATGTGATGATGGGAGACTTGCGTTCAGAGGTTATTTTAGAAAATGTTATCGATGGGTTAGTAATGCTTGATAAGGGGTATGATTTTAGTGATGTCGATAAGACAATGAGAATGTATAGTCAAGGGGAAGAGCTTAGATTTATTAGAAGAAGTTTGATTAAGTTTAGTGTTTATGGCATGGAGTATTTTAATTATTTAAAAGGTGATGAACCAGTTAAAGTTAAGGTTAAAAGACACTGATTATTGAAGTATTTAAATAAATGTGCTATTATCTATGAAGAAATGAGTTGATTTTATGTTAGTACCAAATGCTTTAGAAGAAAAAAAGAGAACAGGGAATGCGGTTAAAATAAGAAAATACGAGATAAAAGATGAATATAAAAATTTAGGTGCCGGTAAAAGTTATTTTGTGAAGACTTATGGTTGTCAGATGAATGTCCACGATAGTGAAAATATAAGGGCAATGCTTGAGGAAATGGGCTATAAGGAAAGTGCGAAGATGGAAGATGCTGACCTTATTTTACTAAATACTTGTGCGATTAGAGAAAATGCACATAATAAGGTATTTGGAATGCTTGGAAGAATTAAACATTTAAAGTCAGAGCGTCCTGATATAATGGTTGGACTTTGCGGATGTATGGCACAAGAGGAGTCTGTGGTTCAGGATATTTTAAATCATTATAAATGGATGGATTTTGTGTTTGGAACACACAATTTAGATAGATTACCTGATGTTTTATATAATTCTATTTTAAAGAAGAAGTTAGAGGTTGAGGTTTATAGTTGTGAGGGCGATTTAATCGAAGATATGCCGGTTAAACGCGATAGTAAATATAAAGCGTGGGTTAATATTATGTATGGTTGTGATAAATTTTGCACTTACTGTATTGTGCCTTTTACAAGGGGTAAACAAAGAAGTAGAAGACCACATGATATTTTAATGGAAGTAAGGAAACTTAAAGAAGAAGGGTATCAAGAGGTAACTTTACTTGGACAAAATGTCAATGCATATGGTAAAGATTTAGGTAATTACGATATGAGTGATTTACTTCGTGATGTAGCGGAAATAGGTATTCCAAGAGTAAGGTTTATTACTTCTCATCCTTGGGATTTTACTGATGAGATGATTGGGGTTATTGCCAAATATGATAATATTATGCCATATATTCATTTGCCACTGCAATCTGGGTCTAATCGAATTTTAAAGTTAATGGGAAGACGTTATACAAAGGAAAGTTATTTGAAATTATTTCATAAAATTAAAGATACGGTTCCAAATGCGACGATTACAACAGATATTATAGTTGGTTTTCCTGGAGAGACAGAAGAGGATTTTGAGGATACTTTAGACGTGGTTAACGAGTGTGAATATGAGTCTGCATTTACGTTTATATTTTCTCCAAGAGTTGGGACTCCGGCGGCTAAAATGAAAGATAATACTTCTTTGAAGGAGAAAGAAGATAGACTTCACAGACTTAATAAGGTGGTTAATAAGTATTCAAGAAAGGCAAATGACAAATATTTAAATAAAGAGGTTAAAGTTTTACTTGAAGGTGTTTCACTTAAAGATGAAAATATGCTTATGGGTTATTCTGAAGAGATGAAACTTGTAAATGTACGAGCACCTAAAGATAAAATAGGAAAAATTGTACCAGTGAGGATTACTGATGTAAAAACATGGAGTTTAGATGGTGAAATGGTATAGTCAAGACATATTGGTTTTGGCTTTTTTCTTATATTCTCTTGTAATGATGTGTGAAATTTGTTATATTATTCTTAAGAGTAGGAGTTAGAACTTATGAAAGATAAGAAAAATAAAATTTCAGATTTTGTTTCTAAGGTAGAAGATGGAACAAATGAAGCGTTTGATAGGATAAATGATCCGTTAATGGACGAAGATGCAGCCGAGGCGGATAGTTCTAATATAAATTATAGTGATATCGTAAAAACATCGCCAGAAGATAAAAGAAAGAAGCTCCCATGGATTGTGGCAATTGTTTTGATTATATTAATTGTATTGTCTTTTTGTGCGTTATTTTTTCAAAGTAATCCTAAGACAATTTTTGTGAAAGCTGTAGATGGGCTTTTTAATGGGGTTACGAGTAAACTTGGTGATAGTGCGTATGATGTAGTGAATGGCAATTTAGATTTAGAATACAAGGTACATAGTGATATAGATGATAGTAGTTTAGATGATGAGATTAGTAAGATTAAATGGCAAGCAAAATATAATTTAGATGTTACTAATGACCGAGCTTTTGCTAAAATTACTGGAAATAATGGGAATGATGAGATTAAATTAGATGTTTATAGTGAAAAAGATGATAAATATATTAAACTCGATAGTTTTGAGAATTATTTAAAAATTGGTCAAGGTCATTTTAGTTTAAATATTTTAAATAGTTTTGGTGATGTTAGTACACTTTTTGAAGGTGTTAATCAAGCTTTTGATAAGGCAGTTGCTTCTGAAAAGATTATAGGAGGTAATAAAACGATTAATTTAAATGGCGAAGAGATGAAGGTGTACGAGTCTAAATTAGTCGTTAATGATAGTAATAAAGAGAGATTTAAAGAAACTTTTATAAATTCAATGGCAGCAAATACATCTTTTATCAAAGCTTTACATAATATTCGAAATACGGATATTAAAGATGAGGTTTTAAATGTTCAGACTAGTAAGGATAATTTGAATAAAATGATAGATGAGGCTGGCAAGATTGAAATTAGTATTTATACAAAAGGAAAAAATCAAGATTTTGTTCAATTGAATATTAAAACTGATAAGGGTGGATTTAATTTAGTTAAAGGTAGTGATGGTTATAATTATAGTTTAACTAATGACGATGAAGTTATTAGTGGAACAATGGATATTAAAGTAAATAAAAATAATCATAAATTTGATATTTCTTTAGAAAAAAAAGAAAATGATAAGGTACTATATACGCAGAATATTAAAATCGATTTAAAGACGAAAAATAATGGTAGTTTTAAAAATGTCGATACAGGAAATTTTGTAGAGTATGCGAATATGAGTGATGTTGATAAATTTAATTTACAGACAAATATTGTTTCTAATCCGGTTATTTCAAAACTAGTTTCGGCTGGGCTGGAAGTTAATTTAGATGAATGGTTTAAATAGAAAAAGTTATCAATTATGATAATTTTTTTGTGTTTTTTTCGCTTTAGTTGCATATTTTAAAGTGAGGGGTGATAAAGTGGCATCTTATAAAGAAATAGTAACTAAGGCGATTATCGGAAAAGGCAAGAAACATTTTAAGGACAAGTATACAATAGATATCCAAGATGATAATAAACCGACGACAATACTCGGGTGCTGGATTATAAATAATCGTTTTAAGGGGTATAAGTCTGGAGATAAGGTCGGAGTAGATGGTTCTTTTGATATAAATATATGGTATTCTTATGATGATGATAGTAAAACGGCGGTTCTTAATAAGAAAATAGAATATAATGATTTGTTTAATGTAAAAATCCGAGATAATGCTGATTTGTCTGGAGATACGGATATCATAGTTAGAGCTTTAAAGCAACCTACTTGTTCGTCTGTTAACATTTTAGATGATAATAAAATTTCTTTTGATATCGAAAAGGAACTTGGAGTGGAAATTGTCGGAGAAACAAAGGTAAAAATAGCGGTAGAAGAAGATGAGGAGCCTTGGGATGAAATTGTCGATGACGTAAGTGATGATACACTCAAAGAAATAGATGAAAATGTCGACGAAAATTATATAAAGTAAGCGTTCATAATTGAATGCTTTTTAATTTTGTGATATATTGATTTGGGTGACGAAGAAATTGAGTAATATTTATTTAATTAGACATGGTTTTACGCCGGCTAATAATGCAAGTTATAATAATCAAAGAGGAATGTCAGAGATTGCAATAGATAGTTATATGCCCCTTGAAAAACATTATGGAAGAAGGCAAGCAGAAGAGCTTGGTAAGTTTTTAGATACAATTAAAGGTAAGACACTTATTTTGGTAAGTCCTTATAGCAGAACTTTGGAAACTTTAGAAATTGCGCTTAAATATATGCATGGTGATTATAGAGTTATGATAAAGGATGAGCTTCACGAAATTAATTCGGGTATTCATTATGCAAGAACAAAAGATGAGGTTTTAGAATTGTTTCCAGAAACCGGTAAGTCTTTTTATCGTTTGAAAAAGTGGTTTCCTAATGCGACGCATTATATATATGGAGAATCCGAGAGGGATGTAGAGTACAGAGTGTATGATATTAGCGTGTATATTGAGGAAATGGCAACGGAATATGATAATGTTTTTGTGTTTGGTCATGGGACGGTAAATAAGTGGATTTATTATTGGATAAGTGATGAGAATGTGCTTGATCATAATATGAAAAACTGTGAAGTTATAAAGATTAATGGGAAAAAGGCTGAAACTGTATTTGTGCCTGAGACGGTTGTTCCAAAAGGGTATATGGTTGATATTGATGAATATGTTCGGAGAAGAGGAAATAAAATTAAACAAAAGTAAGTGTTATACAAAAAAGGTTGACAGACTTACTTGAATATGGTAAAATCATTTAAGAAATGGAGGGATTAAGATGGTTAAAATTAGACTTATGAGAATGGGTTCAAAGAAAAGACCTTTTTACAGAATTGTTATTGCCGATGCAAGAACTAAAAGAGATGGTAAATATATTGAACTAGTTGGTACTTATAATCCAATTACAGATCCTGCAGAAATTAAAATAAACGAAGAAGTTGCTTTAAAATGGCTTAAGGATGGAGCTGTACCAACTGATACTGTTAAGAGTTTATTTAATAAAGCCGGAATTAACAAAAAATTTCATGAAATGAAAATGAAAAAAGATAGTGAGTAGTTTATGAATTTGGAGAAGTTAACGGATTTTATAGTAAAGAGTTTAGCTAAGAGACCAGATTTAGTAAAAGTAAAACTTTTTGATGATGAGGATTTGATTACAATCGAAGTTTTAGTAAGTAAAGACGATGTTGGTGGTGTTTTGGGTCACGATGGAGTGAATGCAAAAGCGCTTGGAACAATTGTAAAGTCTTGTGCACTGGCTAAACTTGGAAAAAGAGTAAAGATTAACATAGAGTCTTTTTAGACTTTATGTTTTTTGTTTACTTAGATATTTTATTGTGATATATTTAAATATAGGTGAGGAACATGCGAAAAGGTTTTACGTTAATTGAACTTATGGCTGTAATTATAATTTTAGGAATAATACTAGTTATTATTATTCCTAATGTAACAGGTATTTTAAATAGGTCACAAGAAAGGCTTAATGAGGAACAAATAAGAGAAGTTGAAAATGCTGCTTCACAATGGGGAATTAGAAATTTAAGAATTAAAGATGATAAACCTTATAAAGGTAGTAGCGAAGTTAAATTTGTAACACTTGATACTTTACAAAAGGAAGGTTTTTTAGAGAATAAAGATATACGTGATTTAACTGACAATAGTGATGTTTCTTTGAATACTAAAGTTTGTATTAGTTATGAGAATCATCAATTTGTTTATGAATATGGCGGTGATTGTTAGATGAGGAAAGGTTTTACGTTAATTGAACTTCTGGCGGTTATTGTATTACTTGGGGTAATTGTGACAATTATTACTTCAACAGTTTTATCGACAGTAAATAAATCGAAAGAATCTTTATCAGATACACAAATTTCAACTATTGAGAAGGCAGCAAGTAAATGGGTAACAATTAATGCGGATAAGATGCCTTCAGAAAACGGAAAGTATATCGATGTTTCAGTTGATACTTTATCAGCGGATGGATTTTTAGATGCTTCTGATTTAAAGAATCCGACTAATGGTGGGAAACTATGTGGTTATGTTAGAGTTACTTATATAAATAATGAAACTTATAAAAATCAGTATGAGTATAAGTTTCATGAAAAAAACTGTTAACTATAATTAATATAGTTTTTTTTATGTTATAATATCTATTTGAGTGAGGTATTTATGAAAAGGTTAATTAATTTTTTAAAGGTGCTTTGGAAATGGTTTATATCTTTGTTTAAAAAGAAGAAAAAGAAAGATTTAGTTTTTAATAGTTATGAGGAACAATCAGATAAAAAACAAATAAGTAATGGAAGTTTACCAAATACAAGTCATGATTTTTATTTTGATAAGATGATTTTTTTGGCTATTCCAATGATTATTTTATGGGCATTATTTGATAAAGAAAAAAAGGTTAAGGTGTATAGAGATATACCAGCTCAAGAGGTAGTTATTCCAAAGAAAAATATAAAAATGTTAAAATTTGATAGCAAGATGATTCAAGAGAAGAATATGAATGAGATGAGAATTGTTCAAGATATTCAAAAGAAAAAAGATGATTTAACAGAAAAGAAGATAGATGTTAGTAAGAGTTTAAATGTTAAGATAGTTAATAATTCGAAAGTAAAAAAAGCCGATGAAATTAGTTTAGAGAAAAAAGATAATACATTTAAGGTGTTCAAATCTGCAAAGAAAAATATAATGGTTGGGCCTAAAGACATGCTTAAGGGAAGAGTAATTAAATTAGATGAAGCAATAGATGTTCAAAAGGCAAATGACGAAGATATTGTTAGACAAAGAAGTATACTTAAAAATAGTAAAGGTCTTATGGCTATCGATAAATTAATGATAGGTATTTTAGCGATGCCTTTAATTGGAATTTTAGGGATAAATTATATTGGCAGGGCTTTTAAGCAGGTTAGGATAAACAACAGACTTAGTATGGCTTTGGGTGAGGTTGATGACAACAGTTTAAGTTTAAGAAGAATTAATCCATTTATGTTTTTTAGCAAAAAGAAGACAGAAAAATTTACAAATAAATTACAGGTAAGTAATTTGATAGGGGCAGAAAGACTTAAATCAGGTATTTTTCGAAAATATGGTGGTCAAAGAAAAACAAATAGTTTTAAAAAAGTGATTAATAGTGTAAATAATTTAGAAAACAATTTGAATAAGGGACTTTATAAAAGACAAAAAGGCAAGGTAAAAGTTTTAAAATAGAATGTTATATTCTATTTTTTTTGACATATTTTTAAATAGGGGCGATGTTATGAAAAAAATGTTTATATTTTTGATATTAACGAGTTTTATTTTTAGACCTTCTGTTTATGCAGAGGATTTAAAACTTGCAGAAAATGCAAAATCGGCTATTTTAATAGAAGCTAGTACAGGTCAGGTTTTGTTCGAAAAAAATGCGGATGAAAGATTAGTTCCAGCCAGTATGACAAAAATGATGAGTATGCTTATAATTATCGAGGCGATTGAAAGAGGAGATTTAAAGTGGAATCAGGAAATACAAGTGAGTGAGAATGCTTCGGGTATGGGTGGTAGTCAAATTCTTTTGGAAACAGGTGAAAAGATGACTGTTCGAGATTTATTTAAAGGGGTAGCGGTCGCTTCAGGAAATGACGCAGTGGTGGCTCTGTCAGAAGCAGTGGCAGGGACGGAGGATGCTTTTGTTTTAAAAATGAATGAAAGAGCCCGGGAACTTGGACTTAAGAATACTAATTTTAAGAATCCTCATGGGCTTGATACGGCTAATCATTATTCTAGTGCAAGGGATATGGCACTTATTGCTAAAGAGCTTGTTAAACATAAAAAAGTTTTAGAATTTACTTCTATTTATGAAGATTATTTAAGGGAAAATACAGATAGAAAGATATGGCTTGTGAATACTAATAAACTTATTAGGTTTTATGATGGGGTTGATGGTTTAAAAACAGGTTATACTGAAGGTGCTGGATATTGTCTTACGGCAACGGCTTTAAAAAATGGAATGAGAGTTATTGCAGTTGTAATGGGTGAACCAGATAGTAAAATGCGAAATAAAGAGGTTAGTGAGATGTTAGATTATGCTTTTGCTCAGTACGAGGTAGAAAATTTATTGGATAATGGTTATTCTTTGGGGAAATACAAGGTTTATAACGGGACTGATGAATTTGTTTCAGTTGTGCCTAAGGATGGGGCAACGGTACTTCGAAAGAAGGGTGAGAAGAGGGATAAGGCGACTTATGAAGCTTCAGTTAAGGATTTAAAAGCTCCTTTAAAAAAAGGTGAGGTGGTTGGCGAACTTAAGATTAAAGAGAATGGTAAGGTTATAAGAAAGGTAAAGTTAACGGTTAATAAAAATATTGGAAAGATTAATTATTTAAATCTTTGGTTTAGAAATGTAAGGGATATGGTTACTGGAAGAATAGTTTTATAGAAAATTTATTCTTTCTTTTTTGGGTTGTTAAAGATTTAAAAATTTGTTATAATTATTAGTATGTGAAAGGGGTTATGATGTAAAATTTGTATAAGACTTTAGATGACAAGATAATTTATGAAAATAATAAAAAGGAAATAATGGGGGAAGCTTGTTTTAAAAGAGCCAGTGATACAATTGATGTTTATCATATCTTTGTAAATGAGAGATACCGGGGCAGAGGAATTGCCAGTGAATTTATGAATATTTTGGTTAATTACTGTAAAGAAAATAATTTGAAGTTAATTTGTACATGTCCTTATGCAAAGGCATGGATGGAGAAAAATGGAGGAGAATAGAATATGAATAAAAATGTAAAAATTATTGCAATAGTAGCTGCAGTTATCGTTGTTGTGATTATCGGGATTGTTTTATTTTTAAATTTAAGGTATATTAGTAAAGATGAGGTTCGTGAGGCTGTAGCTAGCAAAATGAATGCTGATGAAAAGGATTTGAGATTTTCAAGTATTGATTTAGAGACTGATGAAAAAGTTTATGATGTGGATGTTTATTATAATAATATGGAGTATGAGTTTAAGGTAGATGCTCATGATGGAGAGGTCGTTTATACAAATTATACACCATCAAATGATACAGGTAATACAAATGGTCAAGGAAATGTAAATGGTGATGTTCAAGGACAGCCAGTTGTTGACGAGGGTATTACAATTGATGAGGCCAAAGCTTTGGTTTTACAAGATAATAATTTAACTGAAAACGATGTTCAGTTTACAAAAGCTGATAGAGATTATGATAACAATAATCTTGTTTATGATATTGAATTCGTTTATAATAATGTGGAATATAATTACGAGGTTAGAGCTATCGATGGTCAGATAATTAGCTTTGAACAAGATGATGCTCATTAAGGTATTAGCTTATTGGTTAATACTTTTTTAAAACTTAGTAGTAAATAAGAAGGTAGATATATGTGTCAAAAGTATTAGATAGTATTTTAGGATTAGCTATTGGTGAAGCTATGGGCATTCCTTTAAAATATAATGAGAGAAAAAAACTTTTTAAAAATCCAGTTACAGAAATGATTGGTAATGGAAGCTATAATATGCCAAGCGGTACATGGGGTGAGGTTACTTCTTTGTCACTTGCTACTATGGATTCGATTATTAAAGCAAGAGGTTTAAATTATAAAGATATGGTTACAAAGTTTTGTAATTATATGTCTAAAGCGGAATATACGGCAGCAGGTGAGGTTTTTGATTTAGATAAGACAACGAAAATGGCTTTGGAAAATTTTTTGAAAAGTGGGAATATTTTTGAAGGTTCAGTAAGTGATAACGGTAATGGTTCATTAATGAGGATGATACCAATAGCTTTCTATACTTATTATGAGATGTTTGATGATGAGGAGTTATATGAAGTTGTGAGAAACACTTCGAGACTAACGCATGCTAGTGACATATGTATTATGGGATGTTATATTTATTGTAAATTTATTCATTTGATTTTAGATGGGGTCGATAAAACTAGTGCTTATAAGTATATTAAAAATTTAACTTATGCAAAATTTACAGCTGATGCAAAGAGGAGTTATAAAAGATTTTTGATGACTGATTTAGATAAGGTTGATATAGATTATATTAGGTCATCTGAGTATATTGTCGATACGTTAGAGGCCGTGATATGGATTGTTTTAAATACAAATTCATTTACTGGGGCAATTGTTGGAGCAATTAATTTAGGTGGTGATACTAGTACAATCGGTGGATTAGTAGGTGCTTTAGCAGGAATTATTTATGGTTATGACAATATGCCGGCGGAATTCATAAATGGAATAAAGAATAAGGATTTAGTTTTTAATATGACTAAAGATTTTGAAAAAAATGTTCGGGAACGAGTTATGAAATATGACCAAGAGTTTAAAAATCAATATGGGGTTATTTTAGGTAATAATAAGGTTTTGTTTATTAAGACAGAGCTTGATTCTGATATTTATGGGATTGATAACAGGTATTTAAAGATTGCAAGAAAAGCTAATTATTTATATGGGGTAACGGTTGTTGTATCGGCTTGCCGTGATATGGATAAGAAGCTTCTCGACCGTGATTTTGAACTTATAGATGATTGTTTTGATGAGGATTATGACATTTATTATATGGGAATAGCTAATGGTGCTTTACTTGGAATTCAATATGAATGTGATAATTTAAATATTCGGAGAATGCTTTTGATTAATACACCACTTACAATTAATTTACATAAGACAAAAGAGGGTATTGAAAAGTTTGATGGTGAGCTTTTTATGATATATGGCGATAAAGATTTATCGGTTAACTATATTCCACTTATAAAGGAATACGAAGGGCAGAATGTTAAAATTATAAAATATAAAGGTCAGGATCATAATTTTAATAAAGGAAATGAATTTTTGAATTTACCATTTTTATATTTGATAAATGATTTAAAAAAATAATTTAGGAAGGTTGGATGTGAATGGAAGAATATATACCAGATGTTTATGCAAAAAGTATTTATACAGTTGATTATGCTAAGCTTTGGGGTCAGGGAATAAAATGCCTTTTGTTTGACCTTGATAATACGATAGTTCCTTCGCATGAAAGTGAACCGCCTAAAAAGGCCAAAGAGTTATTTACTAGTTTGAAGCAAAAAGGCTTTAAGGTGATTATTTTTACAAATAGTCCAATGATAAGACTTCGCGGGTTTAAAAATAATTTTGGCGTCGATGGAGTAAGTTCTGCGTTTAAGCCGTTCACGTATAAACTGAAAAAGTTACTTAGAAAATATCATTATACAATTAACGAAGTGGCAATTATCGGTGATCAGATGATGACGGATATAAAAGTCGGTAATAAAATTGGAATTACGACGGTTTTAATCGAACCGGTTTCAAAGAAGGATTTTATTTTGACAAAAATAAATAGGCATAAAGAAAAGAAAATTATGAAAAAACTTAGAAATTACGATTTGTTTTGCAAAGGAAGATATTATGACTAAATGTTTGGGTTGTGGAGCTATTTTACAAGATAAGGATAGTTTCAAAGAAGGTTATACGAGAGATTTAGATAATAAATTTTGCGAAAGATGTTTTCAGATAAAACACTATAACAAGTATTCGTTTGTAAATTTGGATAGCAAAAAATATTTAGCTAATATTGAGAAAATCGAGAAAACTGGTGATTTGGTTTTATTGGTTACGGATTTTTTGAATTTGGATAATATTAAAAAAATAAAGGTTAAAAATCCGACTATATTGGTTATTACAAAGAGAGATATTATGCCTAAAGGGATGTATGAGGAGAAAATTTTAGCTAATATTAAGGGTAGTTTTGTGTATAAGATTTTTGTTTCGGCAAAAAATAATTATAATTTGGATTTACTTTTAAGAAAGATTGAAGAGTTTAAGAAAAGTAAGAATGTTTATGTGATTGGCTTTACTAATGCTGGGAAATCCACTTTGATAAATAAGTTTTTAAAAAATTATGGTGGGATGGAAGAAGAACTTACAACGAGTATTTTGCCTTCGACAACGATAGATTTTAATTATATAAATATTAATAATGATTTAGTTTTAGTCGATACGCCAGGCTTAATTGACGAAGGAAGTATTTATAATTTAGTTGGTGGCGAAGAGCTACGTAAGATTATTCCGAGAAAAGAGATTAGACCAATTATTTATCAAGTTAAGTCTTTACAGACGATTGTTTTAGATAAGTATGCTAGTTTATTTTTAGATGACAATAATATTACGATTTATATGTCTAATGATTTAGTTATTTCAAGGTTTTACAAGGAAAAGGTTATCGATGATTTTAATTTTTATGATATAAATGTTTTGGCTAATCATGATTTGGTTATCGAAGGTCTTGGGTTTATCAAGTTTAAAAAGGGTGGTAAGGTTAAGCTTGGGTTATTAAAAGGTGTTTCTTATTTTATGAGAAAATCTTATTAGAAAAATACACGATATTTTAAATATATCGTGTATTTTTTGACTTAAATTTTATGAATATTATTTATAAAATTTTACTTGATAGTGTTAGGAGAAATGAGATAGTCTGGAGTTTCAAGAAATAAGGAACGAGTTTTTAAATGGTTATTTTAATTATTTTATGTTTGTGATAAAATGATAATAGGAGGTGCGTATGTTAGGGGCTATAATAGGTATCGAAGAGGATACAGTTTTAGTTAAACTTAATATTGATCTTAATAAATTTCAGAATTTAGTTAATTTACACGTAGTTATGGAAGATGCAAACGATATGTTAGTTGGTGAGATTGTCGATATTAAAGAGGGCATAGCTTATGTTAATTTAATGGGACAAATTATCAATAATGAGTTTGTGTTTGGAGTTATGAGAAAGCCTTCTTTTGGGGCATCTGTAAAACTTATTTCAAAGGAAAGAATTCCAATGATTATAAGTGTCGATAATCCAACTGAAAGAAAAGATGTTTTTATTGGTGAGAGTCCAATTTACCCTGGGGTTAGAATAGGATTTAATATTAATGAGTTTTTTGCAAATCATTTTGCAATATTTGGGTCAACTGGTAGTGGTAAGTCTTGGGGTGTTGCAAGACTTATTCAGAGTATTTTTGATAAGAAGTCAACGGTTGCTTATAGAGCTAGTATTTTTATTTTTGATGCGTATGGTGAGTATCATGCAGCCTTTAAAACATTAAACGAAAAAGTTCCGGAACTTAGTTTTAAGGCTTATACAACTAATACAAATATTAACGAAGCTGGGACAGAGCTTTTGAAAATTCCTCTTTGGCTTTTGACTACTGATGATATTGCTTTATTACTTAATGCTGAGTCGCCTAATCAATTACCGATTATTGAGAAAGCATTAAAGCTTGTTGGTGTTTTTGCTCGTGATGAGGAAGAGGTTATAAAACAAAAGAACGATATTATTGCTAGAGCAACATTAGATATTTTATCATCAGGTAAAAATTCTTCACAAATTAGAGATCAGATTTTTTCAATTTTATCGACTTATCATACAAAAGATTTAAATTTAGAGACGACAATTTATCAGCCTGGGTATGCTAGACCACTTAAACAGTGTTTGATTATCGATGCTTCAGGTAAGATTAGAGAGATGGAATTACTTACTAATTTTATGCAGTCATTTAAGGATGATACGATTGAACTTGAAATGCCAGATGGTTCATTTAAGTATGGACTTGAGGATTTAAAAGTTGCTCTAGATTTTGCTTTGATAAGTGAAGGTGCTTTAACAAGTGATAAGGTTTATGATGAAGATAATATTTTAAAGGTTCGCCTTCATAATTTGTTAAACGGTGATTATGCAAAATATTTCGAATGTGATGAGTATGTTTCAAGAGATGATTATATTAAAGATTTGCTTATGGCAAGTAATGGGCGTAAAGCTCAAATTATTAACTTTAATATTAATTATGTCGATGACAGGTTTGCTAAAACAATTACAAAGATATATTCTAAATTGTTATTTGAGTATGCTAAGAATTTAGAAAGAAGAGCTTCACTGCCGTTTCATATTATTTTGGAAGAAGCCCATAGATATGTTCAAAATGATAATGATATTAATCTACTTGGATATAATATATTTGATAGAATTACTAAAGAGGGTAGAAAATATGGTGTTTTGCTTGGATTGATTTCGCAAAGACCATCTGATTTATCTGAGACTTCAATATCGCAGTGTAATAATTTCTTAATATTTAAGATGCTTCACCCACGAGATATTCAATATATTAGAGATATGGTTCCAAATATTACGAATGAGATTGTTAAGAGATTAAGGGTTTTACAACCAGGTAATTGTATTGCATTCGGAAATGCATTTCATGTTCCTGTTTTGATTAAAATGGATAAACCAAGTCCACCACCATCAAGTAGTAGTTGTGATATTTCAGAAAATTGGTTTATCGATAGAAAGTAATACTTTAAAATCTATGAAATTAATTTTTCATAGGTTTTTTATTTACTCGAAATATAACCCTCCCCCTCATAAAATGACGTATTTTTTTGTAAAAAAATTAATCCCCCTGAAAGCTTGATTTTTCTGGGGGGGGGGGGTGTACAATAAAATTGTACATTATAGGAGTAGA